>NZ_SJYZ01000058.1:0-268 GCF_004337555.1 Microbacterium sp. PI-1
TATGTCCGGCACCCAACGAGGCTGGTCGACACGCCGCTCTTCCGACACGTCTAGTGAGACTCCGACACTTTCGTGAGACTCTCCGACAGCCTTCGTGAGACTCCGACACTTTTCGTGAGATCGGACAGAAGGGACATCTGTTGTCCGATCTCACGAGAGTTGTCGGTTGGTGAGACAGAACATCCCCGGAAAGGCGGGTGAGTGGTGCGCTGCCGAAACTGCCGGTTGTCTCACGAAACTTGTCGGTATTCGCGTTTCGTTCTCACCC
>NZ_SJYZ01000030.1:0-36017 GCF_004337555.1 Microbacterium sp. PI-1
CAGGAGCGTCGCCGACGGGGCGAGCGGATCCATCGGGGCGAGCGCGTGCAGGAGCGCATCGGAGTGGAGGCCGGCCTCGCGGAGGGCGGCGATCTCCCGGGCGTTCAGGTCGTTGGGCATCGGCCCGTTGCCCAGGTCGGTCCCGTAGAGCACGGTCCCTCCTGCCGCGTGGAAACGGCGGACGTTGTCGATCGCGATCGCGCGCGCGGGGCCGTCGTGGATGGCGAGGGTCGAGATCCACGATGTCGAGGCCGCCTGCCGAGCGATCTCCTCGTCTTCGAGGCGTTCCGTGAACGGGGCATGGGCGAGGCGGGCAGCGCCGAGGGCGACGACGCGCTGCGCCTCACCCGGTCCTTCGGCGTGGGCGACGACCGGGAGGGAGTGGCTCGCGGCGATGCCGACGATCGTGCGGAACAGGTCGTCCGAGAAGACCGGTCCGGCCGTGCTGTTGCTCGTGACCTTGAGACACGACGCCCCGGTAGCCGCCATCTCGGCCACCACGTCCGCTGCTGCTCTCTCGTCCGCGACCTCGCGCACCGAGCCTTCCGGCGCCCACTCGCGGTCGGAGGGGTATCCACCCGGGGCGGCGACGAACGCCCCCGCGAACTCGACCCCGACCCCGAGCGCGTGCGCATGCGGGTGCGGGTGCGGGTGCGGGATCGAAAACGTGCCGGAATCGCGGGTCGCGGGCGCGTTTTTGATCCCGCCACGCGCGAGTCGGCGCAGCACGCCCGGGTTGCCGCCGAGGTCGACCACGCGCCCCAGGCGCGAACCCGACAGCTGCGCGTGGTCGACGAGTTGCAGGTGCACGTGGTGGTCCGTGAACCCGCCCAGCACGACACCGTCGAGGCGGGGGAGGTCGGCGTCGGGGTGCCCATCGCTCAGCCGCACCCGCCCGTCGACGAGCTCGACGACGCCCTCACGCCAGCCGACCCCGTCGAAGAACGTCGCGGCGTGCATCAGCTGCCGATCTCGGTGCGCACGGCGTAGAGCTCGGGGAAGAACGTCAGATCCAGGGCGCGCTGCAGGAAGCCGACGCCGCTGGAGCCGCCGGTGCCGACCTTCATGCCGATCGTGCGGGAGACGGTCTTGAGGTGCCGGAAGCGCCAGAACTGGAAGTTGTCCTCGAGGTCGACCAGGTCTTCGCACGCTTCGTACAGGTCCCAGTACCGGTTCGGGTCCTGGTAGATCTCGCGGATCGCGGGCACCAGCTCCGGGGTCTCGCGGTACGGCTCGCGCACATCGCGGTCGAGGATCGACGACGGCACCGGCAGTCCGCGCCGGGCGGCGAACCGCAGGAACTCGTCGTACAGGGTCGGCTTCTCCCACTCGGCCGTGAGCAGCGCGAGGTTCGCGGGGTGGTCGGCGAAGACGTTCAGCATCTTCTCGTTCTTGTTGCCGAGGGCGAACTCCACCGCCCGGTACTGCACGGACTGGAACCCGGACGAGTTGCCGAGCGCTCCGCGGAACTGTGCGTACTCGGTGGGCGTGAGGGTGGCGAGCACCGACCACTGCTGCGTCATCACGTCCTGGATGCGCTTGACCCGGGCGATGCGCTTGAGCGCTTCGCGCAGGTCGTCACGGGCGAGCAGCTCCCGAGCGGACGAGAGCTCGTGCAGCAGCTGCTTGAGCCACAGCTCGGTGGTCTGGTGCTGGATGATGAACAGCATCTCGTCGTGGTGCTGCGGCTCGCTCACCGGGTGCTGTGCCGTGAGCAGCTGGTCCAGCGCCAGGTACGACCCGTAGGTCATCCGGCCGGACAGATCGGTGACGATCCCGGATTCGAGGGCGCGTTCGTTCTCGGTGCTCATGCGCCGAACATATCACTTCTGTGGCGAGCGTCACAGGTGTGAAATGTTCTCGATCCGGATCAGCCGTCCGACGGCAGGGCCGGTGTGCGCGGCGGGGGAGTGCGCCGCGTGCCCGGAGCGCCGGTGGCTTCGAACGCCGCGGCCAGGCGCAGCAGCATCGTGTCGTCGTACGCGCGTCCGGCGAAGGTCAGGCCGATCGGCATGCCGATGTCACTCATCAGCCCCATCGGAACCGTGACCGTCGGGATGCCGAGGTGTCGGATGGCGAGGTTGCCGTTCGCGATCCAGGTGCCGTTGCGCCACCCCAGGTCCGCGGACTCCGGGTTCACGTCCATGTCGGCCGGGGCCACATCCGCGACCGCGGGGAACACCACGGCGTCGAGGCGGAGCGCATCCATCCACTCCTCGAGGTCGCGGCGACGCGTCTCCTCCAGGCCCCGCAGCCCGTTCTCGAGCTCGGGCATGTCCGTGAAGGGGGTATCGGGGTGGCTCCGCACCCAGTCCGGATACTCGGCGATGTCGTCGTCGAAGCCGGTGTAGCGGTCGGGGAGGGCGCCTTCCGGGTGCGGGAAGATCGTGGCCCCGTCGACCTCCGTGAGCGTGCGGAGAGCCGGATCGCCGTTCGCCTGCAGGAAGTCCTCCCACGCCCACGCCGAGAGGTCGACGATCTCGCGTCGCAGGTACTCGGGCGACACCAGTCCACGCGTCGGGAGGGTGGGGGCGCCCGGGCGGTCTCCCTCGTAGTTGGACACCACCGGGAAGTCGACCTCGACCACGGTCGCCCCGGCGGCGCTCAGGTCGCGGCGAGCCGCCTCCCACCGTTCGATCACACTCGCCCGCGTCTCGATGCGCCGACCCGTCGGGCCGCCGATGCCCGGAGCCTGCGCGCTTCCGGCATCCGGATCCGCATTGATGTACATCTTCGGGATGCCGATCCGCATGCCGTCGAGCGCTGCCGGGGTGCCGGTGGCGAGAGCCGCATACGAGTCTGGTCGGACCGAGGCGGCCGAGGGGATCGGGACCCACGGCTGTGCTCGCCAGAAGTCGCCGCGGGAGTCGGGGTCGTCGGCGACGATCACTTCGAGCACTTCGAGCAGGTCGGCCATGGTGCGGGTGTGCGGCACCACCACGTCCATCGTGGGAACGAGCGGCCAGTTGCCCCGGGTTGAGATCACGCCGCGGGAGGGGGTGTAGGCGCACAGGGCGTTGTTGGTCGCAGGCCCGCGACCGGAGGACCAGGTCTCCTCTCCGAGCCCGAAGGCGGCGAAGCTCGCGGCGGTCGCGGTGCCGGAGCCGTTGGAGGAGCCCGACGCGAAGGGTGCGGTGAGGAACGCGGCGTTGTACGGGCTCTCCGCTCGGCCGTAGACCCCACGCTGCATGCCGCCGTTGGCCATCGGCGGCATGTTCGTCAGCCCGAGGCAGATCGCTCCGCCCGCGCGCAGGCGCTCGATCGTGAAGGCGTCGCGCTGGGCGATCAGATCCGCGAAGGCCGGGCTTCCGGCTGCGGCGGTGAGCCCCCGCACGAGGTAGCTGTCCTTCGCCGTGTACGGGATGCCGTCGAGGGGGCCGAGCACCTCGCCTCGGGCACGGCGGGCGTCGGAGGCCGCAGCCTCGGCGCGTGCGTCGGGGTTCGCGACCACCACCGCGTTCAGGGCGGTCGGCGTGCCCGGCGCATCGAAGGCGGCGATGCGAGCCCGGTAGGCGTCGACGAGGGCGACCGCGGTCGTGGTGCCGCTCTCGAGCGCGCGCCGCAGGTCGGCGATGGAGGCTTCGACGACGTCGAACATCAGCGCGACCCGTCCACGGAAGGCTGCTGCTGCGTGATGCAGTGGATGCCGCCGCCGCGGTCGAACAGCGGGCGTGCGTCGACCGTGACCACGCGGCGTCCGGGGTACGCGTCCGCGAGGATCTCGCGGGCCGCGGCATCCGCCTTCTCGTCGCCGAACCCGCATGCGACCACGCCGTCGTTCGTCACGAGATGGTTGACGTAGCTCCAGTCGACGGGCCCTTCGTCGTCGCTCAGCGTCGAGGGCGCGGGCAGGTCGATCACTTCCACGCGGCGACCGGCGGCATCCGTCTGCTCGGAGAGGAGGGCGCGAAGGTCGCGGGAGACGGCGTGGTCGGGGTGCTGCGGGTTCTGCTGGTCGTGCAGCAGGAGCCGGCCGGGGGAGACGATCGTGGCGACGATGTCGACGTGGCCGTTCGTCCCGAAGTCGTCGTAGTCGCGAGTGAGCCCGCGCGGCAGCCAGATCGCCTTCGTCGCGCCGATCGTCCTGGCCATCTCGGCCTCGATCCGCTGTTTGTCGGCGTAGGGGTTGCGTCGCGGGTCGAGCTGCACGGTCTCGGTGAGCAGCACCGTACCTTCGCCGTCGACGTGGATGCCGCCGCCCTCGTTCACGAGCGTCGAGCTCACGAGCTCCGCGCCGACGGCGCCGGCCACGATGCGGGCGTGCTGTGCGGCCTTGCGCCACTCGGCCCAGTCGGGAGCGCCCCAGCCGTTGAAGATCCAGTCGACGGCGCCGAGCACGCCCGGGCGCTCGTCGTCGACGACGAAGGTCGGGCCGGAGTCGCGCATCCAGAACTCGTCGACCGGCGCCTCCAGGATCTCGATGCCGGCACCGAGCATGCGTCGGGCCCGCGGGATCTCGCTCGGGTCGACCAGCATCGTCACGGGTTCGAACTCGGCGACGGCGTGGGCGACTGCGGTCCAGGTCGCGTACCCCTCTTCGCGCTCGGCATCCGTGGCACCGAGCGTCTCACCCTCCGCGGGGAACGCCATCCAGGTGCGCTCGTGAGGGGCCGTCTCGGCGGGCATGCGCCAACTCATCGTGATCTCCTCGTCGACGATCTCGGGCGGACGGAATCCGCTGTTGAACACGTGATCAACGAGTGATACCGTAGCCCGCGATGAAGATCACGTCAAGAAGCACCGCGCCGCGGCGGATGCCCCCGGAGGAGCGCGAGCGATCGATCGTCGACGGCGCGATCGCCCTGGCGCGCGAGGGTGGACTCGAGGTGCTCACCGTGCGAGCGGTGGCGGCGCGCGTCGGTGTCACCCCGGCCCTGGTCGCTCACTATCGGCCCGTTATGGACGCCTTCGTCGCCGAGATCTTCGGGCACATCGTCGCGGCCGAGCGCGATGAGGTGATCGCGGCCTTCGATGGCGTGGGCGACATCCGCGCGGGTCTGCACGACCTGATCGAGACCCTCCTCGACGGCGAGCGCGACGACGTGACACTGATCTGGGTGCAGGCCTGGGCGCTCGGTGCCCGCAACGACATCCTCGCTGCCCGCGTGCGGTCCGAGATGGACGGGTGGCAGAGCGCTCTCGAGCAGATCTTCGTCCGAGCGGCGGCGGCGGGAGTGATCGCCGACGGCCGTTCCGACACCGCCGCGTGGCTCCTGCTCGCCATGGTCGACGGCATGAATGCGCACTCGCTCGTGAAGTGGGCGCCGAGCGATCGCGCCGACCTCGCCCGCCGCGCGCTGTCCGCCGTCCTCGACAGCGCCGCACCCCACGCGATCTCCCTCGCTTCCCCGACCGAACCCCGCACCGAAGACCAGTAAAGGAACGCTCATGGATGCTGTGCGCATGCACGCGGCCTCGCCCGAATCGACGGCGATCGTGGATGCCGTGCTCGACTACTCGCGCCGTCGCATGCTCGCCGCCGACGTGCCACTCGACAAGCCCCAGACCGAGGCGGAGCTGAACCGCCTCGTGGGGGCGACGATCACCGACGCCGGGCTCGGAGCCCAGCGCGCGCTCAGCGTGTTCGAGCACATCCTCGCGCCGGCCTGTCTCACCACGAGCCACCCGCTCTACCTGTCCTTCATCCCGACCGCCCCGACCATGGCGGCCATCGCGTTCGACCTCGTCGTCTCGGCATCCGGTCTCTACGGCGGGAGCTGGCTCGAAGGGGCAGGTGCCGTGCATGCCGAGAACGAGGTGCTCGCGTTCCTCGCCGGGGAGTTCGGGCTGCCGGACACCGCGGGCGGTGTGTTCGTGCAGGGCGGCACGATCGGCAACCTGTCGGCCCTCGTCGCGGCGCGGGAGGCCGCCAAGGCTCGGCTGGTCGCGCAGGGCAAGGAGCTTCCGGCGCGCTGGAAGATCGTGTGCAGTGCGGAAGCCCACTCCTCGAACAAGTCCGCCGCGCGGGTGATGGATGCCGACGTGGTGCTCGTGCCCGCGGGTGACGACGGCATGCTGCGTGCCGACGCGGTGCGCGAGGCGCTCGACACCCACGGTGACGAGATCTGCGCCGTCGTCGTGACCGCGGGTTCGACGAACTTCGGCATCGTCGACGACATCGAGGCGATCGCCGCGCTCAAGGATGAGTACGACTTCTGGCTGCACGTGGACGGTGCCTACGGGCTCACCGCGATGCTCGCGCCTGCCGCGCGCTCCCGCTTCCGCGGTGTGGAGCGCGCCGACTCGGTGATCGTCGACCCGCACAAGTGGCTGTTCGCGCCGTTCGACTGCTGCGCGCTGATCTACCGTGAGCCGGACCAGGGTCGCCGCGCGCACACCCAGCACGCCGAGTACCTCGACACGCTGACCGACGCCGAGGAGTTCAGCCCCTCGGACTACTCGATCCAGCTGACCCGTCGCCCGCGCGGGCTTCCGATGTGGTTCTCGCTCGCGACCTACGGGGTGGATGCCTACCGCGAAGCGATCGGCGCGACCATCGCCCTCACTGAGCGCATCGCCGCAGAGATCTCCCGCCGCCCGGAGCTGCGCCTCGTGCGGGATCCGCAGCTGTCGGTCGTGGTGTTCGAGCGCGACGGCTGGGAGCGCGCCGACTATGACCGCTGGTCGGCGGAGCTGCTCGACTCCCAGCGCGCCTTCGTCGTGCCCAGCTCGCACGCCGGTCGGCCGAACACGCGCTTCGCCATCCTGAACCCGCTCACGACCTTCGAAGACCTCACCGGCATCCTCGACACCATGAAGTAGATGGCCGTGCCGGATGTCGGGAGGATTCCCGGATGTCGGGGGAGTCGGCCCGATCTTCCCGACATCCGTCCTTCCTCCCGACATCCGTACCGGCGGCGGGAGCGGGCGGCGGGAGCGGGAGCGGCGCTCGGGGCGGGAGATCAGCCGCCCATGCCGGCGATGAGTCGCGTCAGCCCGTACTCGAAGGCGCGGTCGACGTCGCCGCCGAGGCGGAAGGCGCCGGCGAGCTCCATCTGCAGGAAGCCGGTCGCCCACGCCGTGAAGAGACGGGCGGCGTCGAGGGCGTCGTCGTCGCCGACAAGAGCGGAGGACGCGCGGATCACCGGCGCGGCGGAGCGCGCGAGGGCATCCTGGGGGGCCGCGATCGTGAACATCAGCCGGAACCCCTCCGGATTCTCCTTCGCGAAGCTGCGATAGACGTGCGCGAGGCCGGCGAGGTCGTCGCCCTCCTCCTCGAGCCGTGCGGTGAGGGTGTCGATCGTGGCCACGGCGACCGCGGTGTGCAGGGCGTCCCGATCGCGGATCCGCTTGTAGAGCGAGGGGGCACGGACGCCGACGCGAACCGCGACCGCCTGCATGGTGAGTCCTGCGGGTCCGGCGGTTTCGAGGATCTCCCGTCCGGCGGCGACGATCTCCGCGATGGACGTGCGTTCGGGGGTCGGCATCGGTCCTCCTGGATGGCTATTGACATTAGCCATGATAGCTACGTATCGTAGCTATCGCAACAGTCCCGAGAGGATCCGCCATGAAGCTCGCACCCCACCTGCACCGACTGGGCAACGACATCGTCGCCTCCTACCTCATCGACCTGCCCGAGGGGATCACCCTGATCGATGCGGGTCTTCCCGGGCACTGGCACGACCTCCAGCGCGAGCTCGAGCTGATCCGCCGTCCGCTGTCCGATGTCCGCGGCCTCGTCCTCACCCACGGCGACAGCGACCACATCGGGTTCGCCGAACGGTTGCGCACCGAGGCGGGGGTGCCGGTCTTCATCCACACGGCCGACAGCCACCGTGTGCGCACGGGCGAGAAGCCGAAGACGGCGATGGGGCCTGCGAGGCTCGGGCCGACGCTCGGATTCTTCGCCTACGCCCTCCGCAAGAACGCCCTGCGCACACCGCACGTCTCCGTGGTGACGGAGGTCGCGGATGGCGACGTGCTCGACCTGCCGGGCGCTCCCGTCGTGATCGGGATGCCCGGTCACTCGCCGGGGAGCGTCGCGGTGCACGTCCCGGTCGTCGACGCCGTGTTCGTGGGGGATGCGCTCACGACGAGGCACGTGCTCACCGGCCGTACCGGCGCACAGCCCGCGCCCTTCACGGATGAGCCGGAGGCCGCTCTGTCCTCGCTCGATCGCCTGGCCGCGGTGTCGGCCTCCTGGGTGCTGCCGGGACACGGCGCCCCGTGGCAGGGAACGCCGTCCGAGATCGCAGCGGCCGTGCGGGCGGCCTGAGCGGGCGACGCCCTGGTTCAGCCGAGGATCGTGTCCGTGTCGCTGACGGTGATCTGCGGGGGATAGAGCCTCATCACCTGCAGTGCGGCCTCATGGTTCTCCGCCGTCGATCCGGCGCAGGCGTCTGCGGCGATCGTGACGTGGGCACCCGCATCCGCGGCGGCCAGCGCCGTCGAGATCACGCAGCAATCGGTCGAGACGCCGGCCAGCACCACGTGGCCTCCGCGTCCGACCACGGTTTCGAGCTCGGGCCCCCACTTGCCGAAGGTCGGCAGGTCGATCGTTGGGTGGGTGCTCACGGTGGCCGCCTCCGGCACGAGCGCGAACAGCGGATCGCTCGGCGGCTGATCCGCGAACGGCCAGGCGTCGAAGTACGCACCCCACGACGTCGTCCGGTCGGCGGTCGGCATCCAGCGGGTCACGAGGACGCGGTCACCGAAGGCGTCGGCCAAGGTGCGGATGCGGGGCATCGCCTCGGCGAAGAAGGGAGACCCCCAGGCGGACTCCGGCGCGGCGAAGATGGCCTGCGGATCGATCACCACCAGCCAGGTGTCGTCGAGCGGGCCCGCACTCACGCGTTCTCCTGGCGCCGGATCTTCCCGGCCCGGGCGAAGTACGTCACGAGGAACGACAGCACCAGCGCGAAGAACACCCCGAGGTTCGCGTAGGCCCAGTCCCCGTCCCTGCCGCCGACCAGGAACAGCAGATAGCCCTGCCAGTTGTTCCACGCGGCATCCTCGGCGAAGTTGTTCACGACCAGCCCCCACCCGATCACGCTGGTCACGACCATGGTGCCGATCGAGGTCCAGTCCCAGGCGCCGTAGCGGCCGCGGCTGTCGAACAGGGCATCCTCGTCGTAGTCCTTCCGGCGGCGCAGGATGTCGGCGATCAGGATGCCCGCCCAGGATGCGAGCGGGACACCCAGTGTGATCAGGAAGCTCTGGAAGGGCCCGAGGAAGTCGGTGGCGAAGAACACGACGAAGACCGTGCCGAGGGTGAGGATCACTCCGTCGATCGCCGCGGCGGACGGACGGGGGATGCGGATGCCGAGGCTGAGGAGCGTCAGCCCCGAGGAGTAGATGCCCAGCACCGCACCCGAGACGAGGGCGAGCACCGCCGTCAGCAGGAAGGGCACGAGCACCCAGGTCGGCAGGATCGACGCGAGGGCGCCGATCGGGTCCGCGGCGATCGCATTCATCAGCTCTTCGTTCGACCCGCCGAGCAGCAGGCCGAAGACGACCAGGATGACCGGCGCGACCGAACCGCCGATGGTGTTCCACGCCACGATCGCCCCGTCGGACGCTGTGCGCTTCTGGTAACGGGACCAGTCGGCGGCGATGTTGATCCAGCCCAGTCCGAATCCGGTCATCACCATGACGAGTGCGCCGATGACCTGGCCGATGCCGCCGTCCGGGCGGGCCAGCACCGCGGCGAGGTCGATCTGTGGCGCCGCGAGCACGATGTAGAGCACGGTGACGACGCCGGTGATCCAGGTGAGCACCGACTGCATCCGCATGATCGTGTGATAGCCCAGCACGGATGCCGTGACGATCAGCGCCGCGACGATTACCGTCGCGACGATCTTGAGTCCGATGCTGTCTCCGTCGCCGCCGAGCTGGGTGATCACGGTCGCGGTCGCGAGCACGGCCATGATCGCGAGGAATGTCTCCCAGCCGATCGAGGTCAGCCACGAGACGATGCCGGGGACCTTCTGTCCCTGCACGCCGAAGGCCGCGCGAGAGAGCACCATGGTCGGCGCCGAACCGCGCTTGCCGGCGATCGCGATCAGCCCGCAGAGCAGGAACGACACCACGATGCCGAGGACCGATACGAGGGTCGCCTGCCAGAACGAGATGCCGAAGCCGAGCACGAACGACCCGTACGACATCCCGAAGACCGACACGTTCGCCGCGAACCAGGGCCAGAAGAGGTCGCGGGGTCGCGCGGTGCGCTCCGACTCGGGGATGATCTCGATGCCCGCGCGCTCGATGAGAGCCGGCTTGATGTCCGTCATGCTGACATCCTGGCACTGCCGCCCCGTCACCGGGCGGACTTCTGCGGTCGAACCGCGCCAGAAGGCTCAGCCGGCGAAGAACGCCTGTGCGGTGCGCGTGAGGTCGTGGAGGTCGGAGACCCCGGCGAGTTCGCGGGCGGAGTGCATCGAGAGGATCGGGATGCCGACGTCCACCGTGCGGATGCCGAGGCGCGTCGCGGTGATGGGGCCGATCGTCGACCCGCAGGGCACGCTGTTGTTCGACACGAACTCCTGGGCCGTCACCCCGGCCCGCTCGCACCAGGACAGCCAGGACGCGGTGCCGACGGCATCCGTCGCGTACCGCTGGTTGGCGTTGATCTTCAGGATCGGCCCCGACCCGAGCACCGGCTGCACGACGGGGTCATGCTTGGCGGCGTAGTTGGGGTGCACGGAGTGTCCGACATCGCTCGACAGGCACCACGACGACGCGTACCCTCGGCGCCGCTCGGAGGCATCGGCGCCGAGCCCGGCATACAGGCGCTCGAGCACGTCCTCCAGGAACGGGCCGGCCGCTCCGGAGCGCGACTCGGAACCGAGCTCCTCGTGGTCGAAGGCGGCGAGCACGGCGATGGGGCCACCCGCCCTCGGCTCGTGTGTCGCGAGCGCGACCACCCCGGCGTGCACCGAGGCGAGGTCGTCGAGACGGCCGGAGGCGAAGAAGGCGTCGTCCTTGCCGAACACGGCGCCGCGTGCGCTGTCGGCGATCACCACGTCGTATCCGCGGATGTCGGCGGCCGCCACGTCGGCGGAGGCGGCGAGCTCGGCGAGGATGTCGGCTTCACTCGCGTCGCCCAGGCCCCACACCGGCTGCGTCTCGACCTGCTTGTCGAGGGCGAGGCCGTTGTTGACGCCGCGGTCGAGGTGGATCGCGAGCTGCGGCAGGCGCAGGAGAGGGCCGGTGTCGGCGAGCACCACGCGTCCGTCCGCGAGGGCCAGGCGTCCGGCGAGACGCAGCTCGCGGTCGAGCCAGGAGTTCAGCAGCGGGCCGCCGTAGACCTCGACGGCGGCCTGCAGCCAGCCGCGCGACCCCGTGGTCGGCTGCGGCTTGAGCTTGAAGCCGGGGGAGTCGGTGTGGGCGCCGAAGATCTGCACGGGTGTCGTCGCCGTGGCATCCGCGGGCACCGTCCAGGCGATCGCCGCGCCGTCGCGGACCACCACATACCGCCCGCCCGCGGGTGCGGTCCAGGCGTCCTCCTCACGCAGCCGGGTGAACCCTGCGCTCTCCAGGCGCCGAGCGACCTCCGCCGCCGCGTGATAGCTCGACGGAGAAGCGGCGACGAAGTCGGCGAGATCCTCGGCGTGGGCGAGCGCGGCGGGGGTGACAGGCATGTCGTGACCTTCCTTCGGATGTGCGGTCCTTCGAGCGTAGTCCGGGGTCTGCTCTCGGAATCGCCGTCGAGCGGGGCGCTTCGCGTTCCCGGGTGTTCACCACGGCGCGGTAGGGTCTTCTCGATAGCGCCTAGGGTTCCGGGGTTCACGCCCGTCTGGTCCGAGCGGCGCCACGGCACTCCTCCGCAGGAGAGCCGTCATCTGACAGGACAAAAGCCCGGAGGACCCTGTTCGTCGCGCCGTGCGTCGGACGGAAGGGTCTCGCCGTGTCGCCTCTCGCCTTCGTCCTGGTCTTCGGAGCCGCCATCGCCCACGCGGCGTGGAACATCATCGCGCACGGCATCAGCAGGGCCGGAGCGCCGTTCTTGTGGTGGGGTGCCGTCGGGAGCACCGTCGTGTGGGCCGGAGCCGTGCCGTTCACGGGTGGCCTCGGTACCGACGACGTGGGGTCCTTCGTCCTCGGTGTCGTCGTCTCGTCGATCCTTCACGTCGGCTACATGGCGGTCCTCCAGCGCGGGTATCAGCGAGGCAACCTCTCCACCGTCTACGCGACCGCCCGCGGCACCGGCCCCTTCCTCTCCGTGATCGTCGCCGTACTGGTGCTGGGGGAGCGCCCGTCGGCGGTCGCGCTCGTGGGCGTGGCGGCGGTGATCGTCGGGGTCGTCGCCGTCGGTCTCGTCGATCGGGGCAAAGGGGCGGGCACGGGGCGGATCGATCCCGGCATCGTATTCGGCCTGCTCACCGGCGTCGCGATCGCGATCTACACGATCTGGGATGCTCACGCGGTGCGGACGTGGGACCTCTCGCCCGTCGCGTTCATGGTCGGGACCACGGTGCTGCAAGTACCGTTCTACTCGATCGCGGTTCGTCGCCGCTGGGATGCGGTGTGGGCGCTCGGCCGCACGCAGTGGCGCCGCATCCTCGCTTTCGGGATCCTCTCCCCGCTGTCGTACATCCTGGTGCTGACGGCGATCCAGATCGCTCCGGTCGCGCTGGTCGCACCGTTGCGCGAGGTGAGCGTCGTGCTGGTGAGCCTCTTCGGGGTCTTCGTCCTGCGGGAATCGCGTCCGGGATGGCGGATCGCCGCATCGCTCGTGGTCGTCGCAGGCATCGTGCTGCTCGCGCTCTGAGCGTCGTGGTCCGCTCCCCGCCGAACGCATTCCGGGATATCGCGAAACACCTCCTGAACAGGCCTGTTTCGGGCTCGAAATGTCAGTGGTCGGGCGTTGAATGAGGGCATGCACCCGCTCCTGGACTCTCTCGATCAGCTGGTCACCGACCTCGATCGCGTGCTGTCCAGCGGAGGGTTGGCGGGGCAGACCGATGCCGGGCGGATGGAGGTGCTCCGCACCGCAGGAGAAGCGCTGCGGCGGGTGGAGGCGGTGATCGTGGAGGCGGTTGCATCGACCGACCAGCGGTTCTCCGACGGCTTCGGGTGCCGCTCACTGAACGAACTGCTGCAGAGGGTGCTGCGGCTCGACGCGCCGGGGGCCTCGCGAGTCGTGAAGGCAGCCTCCGCCGTGCGTCGCGAGGTGTCGTTGTCGTCGGGGGAGCGACTGCCCGCTCGGTACCCCGCGCTGCGTGAGGCACTCCTCGACGGTGCGATCGGCGTGACCGGCGTCCTCGCGGCCACGACCCCGATCGATCAGGCGGGCGATCGCATCGGCGCCGCGGAGCGGCTGGTGGCCGACGCGGCACTGGCAGACATCGCCCGCGGCTGCCCCACTGCGGACGACATCGCGGATGCCGACTCCGCGCCGCCCGCGACACCCGACGACCTTCGTCAGTTCGCGCAGGTGCTGGCCATGACGCTCGATCCGGATGGCGCTGAGCCGTCCGACCTCCGGGCACAGCAGCAGCGGTTCGTGACGGTCGGGCGCCTCCGCGACGGGGTGCATCCGCTGCGAGGCAATCTGCTGCCGGATGCCGCGGCGCAGCTGCAGCTGATCCTCGACGCGCAGTGCAATCCGAAGACCGGCGGTCCGGTTCCGCCCGGCGTCGTCTTCCGCGACTCCGAGGGAGAAGTGCCGGACGCTGAGCCGTGGAACACGGATCCGAGGCACGTGGTCGACGGGCGCTCCGCGGCGCAGAAGCGACATGATGCGCTGACCGCCGCGTTGGGGATCGCAGCGCGCCATGACGAGATGCCGAGCCTGGGCGGCGCCGCCCCGACTCTGGTCGTGCAGGTGGGGGCCGAAAGTGTGGCGACCGGCACGGGATGGGCCACGATCGCGAACACGCAGGCGCCGGTCCCTCTCGGAGTGGCTTCGCAGGTCGCGTGCGCGGGAGCGATCCAGCGTGTCCTCACCGACGAGGGGCGGATCATCGGCGTGACGGTCAGCGATCGGGTGTTCACCGTGCACCAGCGGCGCGCGATCGTCGCGCGCGACGGGGAGTGCTTGATTCCGGGGTGCCACGTTCCCGCGTCCTGGTGCGAGATCCACCACGTGGTCGAACATGCCCGGGGTGGCCCCACCCAGACCGACAACGGCGTGCCGTTGTGCTGGTGGCATCACCGTTCGCTGGAGACCTCCGGATGGGAGATCAGGATGAGCGAGGGGCTTCCGCAGATCCGCGGTCCCGCGTGGTGGGATCCGGGGCGTCGCTGGCGCGCTCCCCATCGTCCGGTTCCGTCGAGCGTTGCGGGGACATGCCTCTCGCGGTGACCGCCGTCCTTCGGTGATCGCCGTCTCTCAGTGATCGGCGTCGCGGAAGAACGCATTCCGGTATATCGCCAAATCCCTCATTTGGCACGCCCTATAGCAGTTATCCTTGCTGCATGTCAAGCTTTGAACTTCTTCCGAACGAGGGTGCCGCGACCGGCTTCGGCTACCGCGTCGACTACCGCCCCGCCTTCCCCATGGCCACCGTGGGTCTTGCCGCCGGCGCGTCGATGGCAGCCCAGGCCGGGGCCATGGTGTCGATGAGCGCGTCCGTCGAACTCACCTCCAAGATGGAGGGCGGGATCATGGGGGCGATCAAGCGCTCCGCCGCGGGCCGCTCGGCGTTCGTCTCCACCTTCACCGCGGGACGCGAAGGCGGTGAGGTCGTGCTCGCACCGGCCACCCTCGGCGACGTCGTCCCCGTGCGGCTCGACGGGGAGTACCTCATCGCGGCCTCGGGCTACCTGGCCAGCGAACCGGCGATCGACATCGACACCCGGTGGGGCGGCTCCGCGGGTTTCTTCGGTAGCAACAGCCTGTTCATCCTGCGTGCGAGCGGCTCCGGAGTGATGTTCCTCACGGCGTTCGGAGCGCTCCACCAGAAGCAGCTCGCTGCGGGCGAGGAGTACATCGTCGACACGGGGCACGTCGTGGCCTGGGACTCGACCCTGAAGTACAAGACCAAGAAGGCTGCGAGCAGCCTGTTCCGCTCGGTCACCTCCGCCGAAGGGCTGGTCGCGCACTTCACGGGGCCGGGCGTCGTCCTGATGCAGACCCGGAACGTCGAGGCCTTCGCAGGTTCGCTGAGCCCCTTCATCGGCGCGTCCAGCGGCTCCGGCGGCGACACCGTCAGCATCTTCGGCTGACGCCACTCGCCGCTGAGCCCCGCGTCCCTCCTGTCGACCGAGTGTCGGGGGGAGGGACGCGCTGGTTCTCAGCGGAAGTTGACGAGGCCGGCGTGCGCGGCCGTGACCAGGATCTGCACCCGGTCGCGCAGGTGCCACTTCGACATCATGCGTCCGAGGTGGGCCTTCACCGTCCCCTCGGAGACGATCAGTGCTTTGGCGATCTCGGCGTTCGACATGCCCTTCGCGAGGCATTGGAGCACCTCCGCCTCCCTCTCGGTGAGCGGCTCGAGGGCATCCACATCGGCGGTCGCGGGGGTGGAGTCGCGGACGTGCTTGATGAGCATCGACGCGATCCGCGGGGAGAGCGAGCTCGCTCCGCTGTGCACCTCGCGCACCCCGATGACGATCTCTTCGGCGCTGGAGTCTTTGAGGAGGTAGCCGGAGGCGCCTGCGCTCAGCATGGGGAGGACCGTGTCACTCCCGTCCAGCGTCGTCACGGCGAGCACTCGGACGTGCGGCCAACGTTCGGCGATCACACCCGTGGCCTCGATGCCGTCCATCTCGGGCATCTGCACGTCCATCATCACGACGTCGGGCTGCTCGCGCTCGACGGTGGCGATCGCCTCGAGTCCGTCCTCCGCCTGGGCGATGACGGTGATCTCGGGGTCGCGGGAGACGAAGTGAGACAGCGCCGAGCGGACCAGCGGATCGTCGTCGACGATCAGGACACGGATTTCCTGCATAGAGGGAAGCCTAACGGCGTGAGCGGCTCGACGACCGCATGTAGACCTTTGGCTATAAAGGTCTGGACTTGAGGCAGATGTGCCCCGTGAAGATCACCGAGAAGATGAATACAGACATCGACGAACGACTACATGATGGAGGTGAACACGATGACTTTCTGGCAGCAGGTGGGCAAGTTCTTTGGTCTCCACAACTAAGATAGTTGGCAAATAGGAGATAGTGAAGCATGGCCTTCGACCAATCGACACGGGAAACTGCGGACACGCTCCGCCTGACCCGAGGCGAGAAGCTCAGCGCAATCGAACGCATCGTCGTTCTGGTGATCCTCGGGATCACCGTCGCTGCAGATCTCATCGGCTTCTTCACCACACCGGGTGTGAACCCGGTCGCGCTTCTCCTGAGCATCGCGACCACGTCTGTGTTCGCGCTATACCTCTGGAAGCCGCTCATCGCGACATGCGCCCTCGGCGTTGTGTTCGCGCTTTCCTTCCTCCCCGGATCAGAACTCCAGGTCCTCACCGCGGCTGCAGTCGCGGCCAGCTTGGTCATGAGGCTGGGGTGGACTTCGCTGATCCTCTCGTATACCGGCGCGTTCTTGGTCGCCGCGGCAATCGTCCCGTTTGCCGCTGAGCCAGGCGTGACCGTCAATGTTGGTCTCTATCTCGTCTTCGCCACGGTGGCCGGAGCCGTCGGGTTCGCCCTTCGGCTCGCGTTCGCCCGTGGCAGCCGCCTCGAGCGCGAACTCCAGGCGGCGGCCGAACAGGAGCGCCAAGCAGTACTCGCCGAGCGGCGCTGGATCGCCGGTGAGTTGCATGACAGCATCGCTCACCACCTCACGGTGGTGTCGTTGCACGTGCAGATGCTCGAAGACCCCCAGACAAGTACAGATTCGCAAGAGGCGATTCGCGTCGCCGCGCGCAAGGCGATGACCGATCTCCGTTTCGTGATCGAGCTCGCCGACGACGCGCCGCAATCCTCGAGCGTGCAGACCGGTGACCTCGCTGCGGCGATCGACGAGGCCCAAGAAGAATTCGAGGCTGCAGGTCACTCCGTGGACCGCGTGGGAGATCCTCGGGACGAGCGCATCCCGCGTGCGGTCGAGATCGTCCTCGCGCGCATCACGCGCGAGTCCGCCACGAACATCCTCAAGTACGCCGGCCCCGGCGAAGTGCAGATGCACCTCGCGGTCGACGACGAGGTCGCGCATCTCATCCTCCGGAGTCCTCTCCCGACCACCCCGCGCCGGGAGCTCTCCTCGAGCCGTACGGGCCTCACCCGCATGGCGGAGCGTGTGATGGGAGCGAGCGGACAGTTCAGTGCCGGCGAAGAGGAAGGATTCTGGGTCGTGTCGGCCCGCCTTCCGGTCGTCTGATGCTCTAGAGTGTGTGAGCACGCTTCGTCGATGACCGCAAAATCTGGACAAAAGTCTAGATAAACCTCGACGTTCGGCCCTACGTTTCGGGTTGAGTCTCTCCGTATTCTGGAGGCTCCCCAGATAAAGCGTCCCCAGCGCTGCGATCGCGAGCGCGGTCTTTCTGGCTTCTGAAACACTTTGCGCGCTCGCGATCGCCATCTGCGTTAACGGGCGATTTTCCGGCCCCGTTCTGGCCCGGGCTACGCGCCCACCGCTCGCATGTAGTGCCCATCGGTGGAGATTCCCGACGCGGCGACGGTGAAACGCACGACCTCGCTCAGGTAGCGGTCCTCCGACGCCTCGAAGATCCGTCCCTCCGCGTCGCGCGAGGTGCGGGTGAGGCGCAGGATCGGCGTGCCGCGCGGTACGCGCAGGAGTGCGGCATCCTGGTCATCCGCTGCGACCGCGTCGATCACGTGCTCCAGGGTGACGATGGGGTGTCCCACCGACGACAGATACTCGGTGATCGAGACCTCATTCAGGTTCACCTCGAACAGGTGACGCCCCGCGACCTCGGTGTAGTTGAGGCGCTCGAGCATGGTCGGGCGTCCGTCGAGGAAGCGCAGCCGTACGACGCTCACGATGGTGTCGCTCTCGTCGACGCCGAGCGCCGCCCCCAGGGCGCCGGCGCGCCGCAGGCTCAGCTCCTGGGTCTGGGCGCCGGGGGAGACCCCGAGTTCGCGCGCCCAGCGTGTGAAGGGCACCGACACGTCCACCGCCTGATTGGCCTTGCGCGCCACCACGCGCGCGGGGCGGCCGCGCGTCGTCTCGATCAGGCCCTCTGCGCGCAGAGCCGCCAACGCATTGCGGATCGGGCCGCGCGAGGTCTGCCACCTCTGCGCGAGCTCCGCCTCGGTCGGGACGTCGTCTCCTGGGCGCAACCCGCCGTCGGCGATCCGAGCGCGGAGGTCGTCAGCGATCTGGGTGTACACAGCTTCAGCCACATAGGTACATTACTTCGTCATGCCCACCCACGCGATCGCGTTCCAAGAGCGTTCATCCAGGCGAATGCCCGGTAAACGAGTTCTGAACTCTTCCGAGTTAGGTACATATCTCGGTGCGGCACCTGTCAGAGTCTTCCGTGGATCACCCCTCCCACTCTGAAAGGTCCTCATGAAGCTTCGCGCTCTCCCCGCCCTCGCCGGTGTCGCGATCCTCGCGCTCGGTCTCGCCGCCTGTTCGGGCTCGGCTGAGGCGACCGGTGCCTCGGGCGCCGACGGGTCGTCCTCTGCGAGCGGATTCGCGGTCGACGAGAACACGCTCGTCTTCGGCGTCGTGCCCGACTCGGTCGACACCGAGACCAACTACCAGCCGCTGATGGACTACATCGCCGACCTCACGGGCAAGTCCGTCGAGTACCACGAGTCGACCGACTACGCCGCGCTCATCGAGGCGGCCGTGGCCGGCAAGGTCGATGTGGCGTCGTTCTCGGGCTTCACCTACGTCACCGCCACCAACAACGGCGCCAAGCTCACTCCCATCTCCTCGATCGTGACCGAAGAGGGCCAGGAGCCGGGCTACTACTCGCAGGCGATCGTCCCCGCAGACAGTGACATCACGAGCATCGACGGCTTCAAGGGCAAGAAGGTCTGCTTCGTCGACCCGTCCTCGACCTCGGGCTACCTGTTCCCGTCGTACAACCTGCTCGAGGCCGGCATCGACCCGAAGACCGACATCACCCCGGTCTTCGCCGGCAAGCACGACGTCAGCGTCACCAAGGTCGGCGAGGGCGTCGAGTGCGAGGCGGGCTTCGCCGAGGACTCCGAAGTCGAGAAGTCGGACAAGGTGAAGGTCATCGACGAGACCATGGTGCCCGGTGCACCGCTCGTCTACTCGTCCACGCTCCCCGACGACGTCTCGAAGAAGCTCATCGACGGACTCTCCGAGATCACGATCGACGACATCATCGCCGCAGGCATCGACAGCGCCGACACCGACTCCTTCCGCAGTGTGTTCTACGCCACGAAGCCGGTCGACGACGCGTACTACGACCTGATCCGCGACATCTGCAAGGAGACCGAAGCGGAGCAGTGCAAGGCCTGAGCCCGGCCTGACCACCTCGCCTCATCGGCGCCCTCCGTCCCGTCCGCCTCGCACGGACGAGACGGAGGGCACCACCGCACGACTCACCACACCACAGGAGCCACGACATGACCGCCTCGGCATCCGACGCCCTCATCCGCCTCGACGGCGTGACGAAGACCTTCGGGACGACCACTGCGTTGAAGGACGCCTCTCTGGAGGTGTCCCGCGGCGAGATCGTCGTGCTTCTCGGGCTCTCCGGCTCGGGCAAGTCGACCCTGCTGCGCCACCTCGACGGCCTCGAGATCCCCACCTCGGGCTCGGTCGAGGTGTTGGGAGCCGAGGTTCCCTCGCTCAAGGGCCGGGCGCTGCGCGACCTCCGCAGCCGCGTGGGCTTCATCTTCCAGCAGTTCGAGCTCGTGCCCTCGCTCACGGTGCTCGAGAACGTCCTCACCGGTTCGCTCTCCGACCTGCGCGGACCGCGCCTCGGGCTCTGGGGGTACTCGCGAGCCGCGAAGGTCACCGCGCTCGAGCACCTCGACCGGGTCGGACTGCTCGACCGCGCGTACCAGCGCAGCGACACACTCTCGGGGGGACAGCAGCAGCGGGTGGCCATCGCCCGTGCCCTCATGCAGAAGCCCGACATCCTGCTCGCCGATGAACCGGTCGCCTCGCTCGACCCGGAGTCGAGTGAACAGGTGATGGCACTGATCCGCGAGATCGCCGCCGACGAGGGACTCACCGTCGTGTGCAGCCTGCACCAGGTCGACCTCGCGATCAGCTGGGCCGATCGCATCGTCGGACTCCGCCACGGCGAGGTCGTGCTCGACACCCCGACCGGCGACCTCACCAAGGCCGAGGTCATGGAGATCTACGGCCGCGTCGCCACCACGACCGCCGAGATCCGTGCCGTCCAGGAAGAACTCGTCGAAGCGGCGGCGCAGGTGGCCGCATCATGACGGCTCTCGACGCGTCGACGGACTCCTCGACGCGGGGCGGTGGCGCGGCTCCTCGGCAGGCGGGACAGGTGAGGGAGCGCGCCCCGAAGCGGGTGGTCTCTCCGGAACGCATCGCCGCATCCCTCACCCTTGTCGCGCTCTTGGTCCTCGGCATCCTCGCCGTCCGTGACGTCGACATCTCGATCCCCGCCATGGTGCAGAGCTGGGGCAACGCCGAGAACTTCATGGCCCGCATCGGCGGACTCACGTTCCCCGCGCCCGGCGATCTCGTCTGGCTGATCGCACTCACCGTCGGTCTCGTGCTCGTCGGAACCCTGCTGGCCGCGGTTCTCTCGGTGCCGATCGCCTACCTCGCCGCGTCCAACACGACTCCGGGCAACGGCTGGCGTGCCGCCGCTCGATTCATCGGCGTGCTCACCCGTGCGCTCCCCGATGTTGTCCTCGCGATGGCGTTCGTGCTGATGTTCTCGCTCGGCACCCTTCCCGGCATCCTCGCCATCGGCATCCACTCGATCGGCATGATCTCGAAGATGTTCGCCGATGCGATCGAGCAGATCGACGAGGGTCCCCGCCTCGCGATCCGTGCCGCGGGCGGTTCGAAGATGCAGGAGTTCTCTGCGGGGATCCTCCCTCAGGTGCTGCCCAGCTGGGTGGCCACCGTGCTGCATCGCAACGACATCAACCTGCGAGGCAGCGTCGTGCTCGGCTACGTCGGGGTGGCCGGTCTGGGCCTGGAGATGTCGTACGCCTTCAAGTCGCTGAACTACGGCAAGGGCCTCGGCATCGCGCTGGTCATCTTCCTCCTGTGCATCGCGATGGAGGTCATCTCGAGCATGGTTCGCGGCGCGATGCTGGGCGAGCAGAAGCACACCCGCTCGTGGATCGACCGGATCCTCCACCCGCGCCTCGGAGCGAACACCGCAGCCGCGCCGGTCGGTCGCCCTGCTTGGGCCACGAGCCCCGAGACCGCCGTGCGTCGCCCCTGGACCTCCCGACGCGTGCGCCACACCGTCGCCGGCGTCGTGGCGGTGCTCGTCGTCATCGGCAGCATCGTGGTCAGCCAGATCAACTGGATGGACCTCATCACCTTCTGGGCCAAGCTGCCCGAGGTCGCCGCGCTGTTCTGGCCGCCCTCCTTCGGGAACTACGACGCGAGCGCCATGTTCGAGGCGATGCGGGAGACGGTCGCGATCGCGCTCGCCGCCACGGTGCTCACCCTCCTGCCTTCGCTCGTGCTCGGCTCGCTCGCCGCCCGCAACGTCGCGCCGAACTCCGGAGCACGGGGGACGGCACGACTCCTGCTCGTCGGCATCCGCGGCATCCCGGAGCTGATCCTGGCGATCGTGCTCGTCGTGATCACGGGACTCGGCGCGCAGGCCGGCGTCATCGCCCTCGCGATCGGCGGGATCGGGCTCCTCGGCAAGCTCATCGCCGACTCGTTCGAAGAGGTGGATCGCGGCCCCGAGCGCGCGCTCCGGGCCGTCGGGGCGACGCGTCTGCAGACCTACGCCTCGGCCACGGTGCCGCAGGGGACCCAGGCGCTGATCGGTCACAGCTTCTACATGCTCGACACGAACATCCGTGCGGCGACCATCCTCGGGATCGTCGGTGGCGGTGGGGTCGGCTACTACCTGCTCAACGCGAGCCAGGGTTCGCGCTACGAGACCGTGACGGCGATCGTGCTGATGATCCTCGCCACCGTGCTCGTCGTCGAAGGCCTCGCCATGTGGATGCGGAAGGTGTTCCGATGAACCCGGATCGCTCCGCGGACTCTGCGGACGTCGTGGTGGTCGGGGCCGGGATCGTCGGTCTCGGCGCGGCCTACGCGGCGGTCCGTCGCGGGCTGCGGGTGATCGTGGTCGACCGCACCGATGCACCGGTCGGCGCCACGATCCGCAACTTCGGGCACCTCTGCATCGGAGCGCAGGGCGGCGAGGCCCGGCGGTATGCCGACACCTCGCGCGAGCTGTGGCTGCGTCTCTCCCAGGACGCGGGCTTCTGGCTGCGCGAGTCGGGAACGCTGGTCGCCGCCCGCCACGACGACGAGATCGCGGTGCTCGAGGCGGCCGCTCACGACGGCGGGATCCGGATGCTCGAGGCCGACGAGCTCCTGCAACTCGCACCGCTGCGCGCCCAGGGCCTGGTCGGCGGCGCACACATCGAGAGCGACCTGCAGACCGATCCGCGCACGGCGGCGTCTGCGATCGTCCGCCACCTCGCAGCCCTCGGCGTGGACTTCCGCTTCCGCACCGGCGTGACCGGAGTCGGGCGCGGCCGGGTCGACACCACCCGCGGGCCCCTCACCTGCGGCAGCGTGGTCGTCGCCGTGAACCACGACATCGACCAGCTGCTGCCCGAAGTGGCCGAACGGCACGGGATCGTCCGCTGCGCCCTCGACATGATGCGGGCGGCCGTGTCGTTCCGGCATCCGCTCGCGGCGCCCTTGCTCACCGGATGGTCGCTCGTGCGGTACGGGCGCTTCTCCGACGGACCGGAGGCCGCCGTGCTGCGCGAACGTCTCCACGCCGAACGGCCTGATCTCGCCGCGCTCGACCTGAACCAGATGTACACACAGCTCCCCGACGGCACGCTCATCATCGGGGACTCGCACGCGACCGCCGCGGCTCCTTCGCCGTTCCAGCCCGAGGCCGCCTTCACCGCGTTCCTCACCGAGGCGGAAGCGCTGTTCGATGCGCCGGCGCCGCGGGTGATCGAACGCTGGCAGGGCGTGTACGCCAAGGGTCGGCAGGAGTTCCTGATCGATCGGGGCGACGACGGTGTGCTCGTGCTCGCCGCCACGACAGGGATCGGGATGACCACGGGCCTGGGTCTCGCGGAACACAATCTCACCGCCGCCTTCGGATGGGCGGCAGCAAGGGAAGGAACAACATGACCACTCCCCTCGAACTCGTCGTCCTCGACATGGCGGGAACCACGGTGCTCGACGACGGCGTCGTGGAGCAGGCGTTCCAGCGCGCGGCCGAGCGCACGGGCGTCGCGGACCGGATGCCGTGGGCGGAGGCACTCGACCACGTGCGTGCCACGATGGGGCAGTCGAAGATCGACGTCTTCACGCACCTCTCCGGCGGCGATGCCGATGCCGCGGCACGGGCGACCGCGGCCTTCGAGGGCGCCTATGCCGAGATCATCGCCGAGCAGGGCGTCTCCGAGATCCCCGGTGCGGCGGACGCCATCCAGGGCCTCAAAGACGCCGGACTGCGGGTCGCGCTGACCACGGGCTTCGCTCCGATCACCCGAGAGGCCCTGCTCGACGGTCTCGGTTGGCGCGGCCTCGTCGACCTCGCGCTGTCGCCGATCGATGCCGGACGCGGTCGCCCCGCTCCCGACCTCGTGCTCACGGCGTTGCTGCGCACGCAGACCTCGTCGGTCTCCGCGGTCGCCGTCGCGGGCGACACCGTCAGCGATGTCGAGTCCGGACGCCGGGCCGGTGCCGGCTTCGTCGCCGGTGTGCTGACCGGTGCCCATGATCGGCCGGCCTTGAGCGCAGCGGGCGCCGATGCCGTGCTCGCCGACGTCACCGCGTTGCGCGGAGTGCTCGCCCAGCGCGAGCTGCTTCCGCTCATCACGACCTCCTGAGAGACCGTGACATGGGAACGCTGCTGATCCGTCCTCCCGGGCACCGCAGAGACGTCGCGCTGCGCCCGGCGGCGACCGCGATGGTCTGGATCGGCGCCGGACACCCGCACGAGACGATCGCGGTGCCGGGAGTGGCGCTCGCCGATGGCGACGTGCTGGTCGCGGTCGAGATGTCGACCATCTGCGGCTCCGACGTCCACACCGTGCAGGGGCGCCGCTCCGCCCCGGTGCCGCTGGTGCTCGGGCACGAGAGCGTCGGGCGTGTGATCGCGACCGGTGACGCCGGGGCGATCGGGGTCGACGGCACCCCGCTGCGCATCGGCGATCGCGTGGTGTGGTCGGTGACCGTCTCCTGTGGGAGCTGCGACCGCTGCCTGCGCGGGATGCCGCAGAAGTGCCGCGACCTCGGCAAGTACGGTCACGACCGGGTCGGTGTCCACGGCGACCTCACCGGCGCCTTCGCGAGTCACGTGCAGCTGCGGACCGGCACCGCGATCGTCCGCGTGCCGGAGGCACTCCCCGCCGCAGTGCTCGCTCCCGCCTCGTGCGCCACGGCGACCGCCTGGGCAGCGGTGGCCAGGGCTGCCCAGGGACGGGACCTCGACGGCGCCGCCGTGCGAATCCACGGCGCGGGATTGGTCGGGCTGTCCGCCGCGGCCATCGCCGTCGAACAGGGCGCGACGGTGGAGGTGCTCGACCCGAACCCGGAGCGCAGGGCGCTCGCGACACGATTCGGCGCGACCGTCGTGGACCGCGAACCCGATGTCGTGATCGAGGCGTCCGGTCACGCGGTCCGCGACGCGCTCGAAGGCGTGGCGGTCGGCGGCACGGTCGTGCTCGTCGGCAGCGTCTTCCCCGCAGACCCCGTACCTTTCGACGCCGAGAGCATCGTGCGGCGCCTCGTGACGGTCGCCGGTGTCCACAACTACACGGGTGCCGAGCTGGCGGAGGCAGTCGGCTTCCTGGCCGGGCGCGGTCGCGCCTATCCCTTCGGTGACGCCGTCGGCGCGGTCCGCGGGCTCCTCGAGATCGACAGGGCCTTGGAGGAGGCAGCCGAGCCAGGGGCGCCGCTGCGGATCGGGCTGGTCCCGGGGCGCTGACCCCCCCCGGCGCGCTGACCCCCCCCGGCGCGCCGGCCTCGTGGACCTGGGCTCAGCGGGAGATGCTCTCCACGGTCTTGCCCGTCGTGGCCGCCGAGAGCGATCGGGCGATGTCCGCCTGGCTCACGATGCCGACCAGGCGGCGGTCCGCGATCACGGGCAGACGGCGCACCTGGTTCTCCTGCATGCGCTCCAGGGCCACGCGGATGTCGTCGTCCGCGCCCACCGTGACGGGTTTCCCCTTCGCGAGCGCTTCGACCGGTGTCGTCTCGGGATCCATCCCCAGAGCGACCGCACCGACCACGATGTCGCGATCGGTGAGCATGCCCTTGAGGCGGCTGTCCTCTCCGCAGATCGGCAGCGCGCCGACGTCGAGCTCGGCCATGACGGATGCGGCGATGCGGAGCGAATCGTTCACGCCGATGCAGCGCGGACTCGGCGTCATGAGGTCGCGCGTGGTGGTCATCGCTCTTCGCTCTCGTCGTAGTCGGGACGCGGCGGCTGCAGCGGCTGATCGGAGTACTCCCCGCCCGCGCGCCCCCCGTACGGACGTCCGTGGTCGGCGAACTCGTCGCGTGCGAACACGAACGTCCAGGGCCCCGCCGTGAAGTGCGCGCCCGTGCGCAGCGTCTCGGAGGACTCGTCGGTGTGAGTCGCGTCCACACCCAGGCTCGCGTTGGTCTCGCCCTCGCCGTTCAAGGTCAGCACGTACTCGTCGCGGTCGTCGTGCGTGATGGTCGCGTGCACGGGGTCGGTCTCGGGGAGGCGCAGTTCGTTGCCCTCGGCCGACCCGATCCGCACCACGTCGGCCTCGAGCGCGAATTCGGTGCGTTCGTCGTCTCGGCTGATGCGCAATCGAGGGTTCCCCGCGCCCCATTCGGCATGAGTGGTCGTGGGGGTGTATCCGTCATCCGGGCGGTCGTCGATGTGTCGGTCGTTCATGGCAGTCCTCCTCGAATCGCGTGTCCCGAGGCTAGGGTCCTGCCGTCGCTCCGCCGAAGGGGGTTGACTTCGGTGCAGCGAGTCGCCAGCGCGCGGTCGACCGCACCCGGAGGCGATAACCTTCTCCCGAGTACGGGAGAATGAGGTGAGCCGTCGTCTCGGCCCGGCAGCGACCAAGGAGCACCACCCATGGGTAAATTCGTCTACGAAGGCGGCGTGAAGACCGAGATCGAGGATCGCGCCCTCACCCACCTTCAGCTCGTCATCACCGCGAAGCTGCGCCGCGGGGAGCCCTTCCCGTTCAGCTGGCGTGAGGATGCGAGCGTCGGCGGCGGGCGCACCACGGTGTGGATCCAGCCGGGGAGCTCGCTCGTCTTCAAGTACTTCGGCAGCCGTCAGCCGTCCATCAACCGGGCGTGGATCGAGGCACTCGCCTTCACCGCGAACGCGCCGAGCGGGCTATACCTCGTGCCCGAACCCGCCGAGGCC
Organism: Microbacterium sp. PI-1; assembly: GCF_004337555.1. Taxonomy (NCBI): domain Bacteria; kingdom Bacillati; phylum Actinomycetota; class Actinomycetes; order Micrococcales; family Microbacteriaceae; genus Microbacterium; species Microbacterium sp. PI-1. The sequence continues at coordinate 26,358 of NZ_SJYZ01000030.1, forward strand.
GGCGACGAGCCCGGTGCCGGCGAGGTTCCGGTCACCCCTCCGCTCTGAGCCGGGACCGCGGCTCCGAGCCCGGGATGTCAAGCCCCTGACCACGGGCGGGCAAGGGTGGAAGTGTGGGCCTCATTCGACGAGACGAGGAGGATCGGCCATGACCGACGACACCACCGACCCCCGGCACGCGCACCGCGAAGAGGGCTTTCCCGACCAGCACCAGGACCAGCCGGGGCTGACCGAGCGGACGCGCCCCGAACCGGACCACGGCGAAGGAACCTACGTCGGCCACGGGCGCCTGGATGGTCGCCGTGCTCTCATCACGGGCGGTGACTCCGGGATCGGTCGGGCCGTCGCGATCGCCTTCGCCCGGGAGGGCGCCGACATCGCGATCGCGCACCTGCCCGAGGAGCAGGACGACGCGGAGGACACGCTCGCCCTCGTCCGCGAGACGGGGCGCACGGGTGTGGGCTTCGCAGGCGACCTGCGAGAAGAGGCTTTCGCGACCGACATCGTCGCCCGCACGCGGAGCGAGTTGGGTGGGCTCGACGTGCTCGTGCTCAACGCGGGCTATCAGCACGACATCGACGACTTCGGGAGTCTGGAGACGGACCGCATGCGTCGGGTGTTCGACACGAACCTGGCGGGCATGCTGTTCTCGGCGCGGGCGGCCTACCCCGACCTCCAGCCCGGAGCGAGCATCATCGTGACGGCTTCCATCCAGGCCTACAACCCCTCACCGGGATTGATCGACTACGCCATGACCAAGGCGGCGCAGATCGCGTTCGTCAAGGCGCTCGCCGAGGAGGCGGGACCCCGCGGGATCCGGGTCAACGCTGTCGCGCCGGGACCGGTCTGGACACCCCTGATCCCCGCGACCGGATGGGATGCCGAGCGGCTGGCGACCTTCGGTGCCGACACTCCGCTGGGGCGGGCGGGTCAGCCGGCGGAACTGGCCGGCGCCTACGTGTACCTGGCATCGGCGGAATCCTCGTACACGTCCGGCTCGGTCATCGCGGTCACCGGCGGCAAGGGCCTCTGACACGTGCTCAGGCGGCGGCGCCGAGGGGGAGCCGCCGCCTAAGCTTGTGGAGTGCAGAAGCCGGCCGCGTCCCGTCCCCTCGTCGGAGTCGCGCTCGTCATCGGCTCCTGCCTCTCGCTTCCCTTCGGCGCCGCCGTCGCGGCCCAGCTCTTCCCGGTGCTCGGTCCGTGGGGGGTGACCTCACTGCGCGTCGCGATCGCCGCGATCCTCCTGGTCGTCATCGTGCGCCCGCGGCCCGGGAAGTGGACCCGCCCGCAGTGGTTCGCCGCGGTGCTCTTCGGCGTCTCGCTGGCCGCGATGAACGGCTTCTTCTACGCGGCGATCGACCGCATCCCCCTGGGCCCCGCCGTCGCGATCGAGTTCCTCGGACCACTCGTGCTCGCGGCCGTGCTCACCCGGAAGGTCACGGACTTCGTCTGGGTCGGAGTGGCTCTCCTCGGAATGATCGTGCTGGGCATCGACGGCCTGATCGGTGCCGAGCCGCTCGATCCGCTCGGTGTGCTGTTCATCCTGATCGCAGCGGGCTTCTGGGCCATGTACATCCGGATGAGCGCCCGCGTCGGCTCCCTCATCCCGGGCAGCAGCGGCCTGGCGATGGGGCTCGTGGTCGCTGCCGTCCTGCTCATCCCGGTCGGCATCCCGGCCGCGTCGACGGTGGCGATGGATCCGCAGCTGCTCCTGCTCGCTGCGATCACCGCGGTGCTGTCGTCCGTGATCCCCTACAGCTTCGAGCTCGCGGCGCTGCGCCGTCTGCCGCAGCGCGTGTTCGGTGTGCTGCTGAGCCTCGAACCGGCGTTCGCGACGCTCGCCGGCTGGCTCATCCTCGGGCAGGACGCCACGCCGCTGCGGATGCTCGCCGTCGCCCTCGTGATCGCCGCGAGCGTCGGGACCACGCTCGGGGTGCGGAGGGAACGCCGCGACGACGGTCCCTCCGGCCCGTTCACTGCACCGATACCGCTGCCCGACTGACCGCGGGGACCGGCAGCGGGTACCGGCGGCGCAGGATCACGCGCTGCACGAGCGTCCACACCACCGTGACCGTCAGGTAGAGCGCAGCGGCGAGAGGTACGAACACGGCGAAGACCGCGGTCGCGTAGTGCATCGCCGAGACGACGCGCAGCAGGGTGGGGGAGTTCAGGGGTGAGTCGTCCCCGTCGACCGGCGTCGGGCGGAACACGCGGCGGGTGATCTCGGCGACGGCGAGCATGACCGCGAGCAGCACCCCGAACACGAGGAAGGTGGCGGGTGTCGCGGTGCCCCCGAACAGCGCCGACACCAGGCTCGTGCCCAGCGGTGCGCCGAACAGGTCGTGCGCGAGCAGCTCGTTCGGGTGTCCCGCGATCTCGGGCCGGAGGAACAGCGTGTAGAGGATGCCGACCACGGGGGCCTGTGCGAGCACCGGGAGCATCCCCGCGAACGGCGACGTGTTCTCCGCGCGGTACAGCGCGAGCGTCTCCTTCTGCAGACGTTCGGGGTTCTTCTTGTGGCGGCGCTGCAGCTCGCGCAGCTTCGGCGCGAGACGCGCCCTGGTCTGCTCGGCCTTGGCCTGGGAGATGCCGACGGGGATGAGCAGTACCCGCACGAGCAGTGTGACGAGGACGACGGCGAGAGCGGCGGCGGAGGCGCCGGCGATGGGGGTGAGCAGGTCGGAGAGCCCGGTCAGCGCGCCGTAGGCGGCGTCGAGGAGGGCGGCGAGGGGGGGAAAGGCAAAGGGGTCCATGGAAGTGTCCGTTCGAGGTGTCGGGAAGGGTCGGCGAAGGCCGCGCGGTCCCGTCGAAAGAGCGGACTACGCGGCGGTCGCGACTCCCGGCGCCCGAGGGCGCGGATGCCCGGCGGCATCAGGGTCACTCTGCGTGAGGAGGGTGCCGACGTCGATGGCGCGCAACGGATGCGGGGCACCGGTCGAGGCCTCGGGGCGCACGCTCAGCACGATCGCGAGGGTGAGTGCGGTCACCGCGAGCAGGGCGACGGCGAGGCCGAGAGCCGTGGCATCCGGCATCGACACGAGGCCGAGCGCGGTCGCGACGATGCTCAGCATCTGCCCGAACCACTCGCTCATGCGCGCTCCCTTCCTGTTGTGAGGGTAGCACCGGGGGCCGCCGCCGCTTTCGAATCACGCGAATGGTGCGCTCGCGGCCACTTATGCCGCACAGTGCACGATTCGGAAGCCTGCGGGGCGTACGGTCGAAAGCATGAGTGACCTTCGCGCCCTGTTCGGGATCGAGCATCCGATCATCCTCGGTCCGTTCGGCGGGCTCTCCTCGACCGCCCTCACGGCTGCGGTCAGCGCTGCGGGCGGCCTCGGTTCGTTCGGACTCTACGGCTACGACGGCGACCGCATCCGTGCGACCGGCGCGGCGCTGCGGGCGGCGACCGATCGTCCGTTCGCGGTGAACATCTGGCTCCCCACCGGCGACGAGGTCGAGCCGAATCCGCAGCACGCGGTGTTCGCGCAGGCGCTGCAACCCTTCTACGAGGCGGTCGGCATCGATGTCCCGGCGCGCCCGGAGCGGTACGTCCCGTCGCTCGAGGAGCAGCTCGACGCGATCTGGGAGATCCGGCCCGCCGTGCTCAGCACGGTGTTCGGGGTGCCGTCGGCCGAGGTGGTCCAGGAGGCACAGCGCCGGGGGATCCGCATCGTCGGTACCGCGACCACCGTCGCCGAGGCCGTCGCGCTCGCCGACGCCGGGGTGGATGCGGTGGTCGCCACGGGTGCCGAGGCGGCCGGGCATCGGGTGTCGTTCCTCCGTCCGGCTGAGGACTCGCTCGTCGGCACGTTCGCGCTCGTCCCGCAGGTGGTCGATGCGGTGGACGTGCCGGTGATCGCGGCAGGCGGCATCGCCGAGCGACGGGGAGTCGCCGCGGCGTTCGCGTTGGGGGCGACCGGCGTGCAGGTCGGGACGGCCTTCCTCGCGACGGCGGAATCCGTGGCCACGCCCGCGCATCGCGCCGCGATCCGTGCGACCGCCGCCGAGGAGACGGTGCTCACCCGTGCCATGAGCGGTCGCCTGGCCCGAGGCGCCCGCAACCGTGCGGTGCGGGCGATCGAGGCGAGCGGCACGATCGCACCGTTCCCGATGCAGAACTGGCTCACCGGACGCTTCCGGGCCGCGGCGGGGGAGCAGAATCTCGGGGAGCTCCAGTCGCTGTGGATGGGGCAGGCGGCGCCGCTCGCACGCCATGACAGCGCCGCCGAGGTGTTCGCGGAGCTGACCGCCGGCGTGCCGCGCCCCTCCTGACCGCTCACCGCATGCGCTCCGGTCGCACTTTCGACGTCAAAAACAGCGCTTTAGCGTGCGAAAGTGCGACCGGAGGAGGGCCCAAGGGGCGTCGGCGTCGGGGCCTAGAGGATGACGGTGGACTTGCCGTGCACGATCACACGGTCCTCGGCGTGCCACTGCACGGCGCGGGCGAGGACGAGTCGCTCGACATCGGCCCCGCGGCTCTGCAGCTCGGCCGCTGACTCGGAGTGGGTCACGCGCGTGACGTCCTGCTCGATGATCGGCCCCTCGTCGAGGTCGGCCGTCGCATAGTGCGCGGTCGCGCCGATCAGCTTCACACCGCGGTCCTTGGCGCGGGCGTAGGGGTTCGCCCCGATGAACGCGGGCAGGAAGGAGTGGTGGATGTTGATCACCGGCGCCTCGAGGCGGGTGATGAAGTCGTCGGTGAGGATCTGCATGTAGCGCGCCAGCACGACGAGGTCGACGTTCCCGCGCAGCAGCTCGAGCTGTCGCTCCTCCATGGCGGCCTTGTCGCCCGAGGGGATGTGCACGAAGGGTACTCCGAAGGAGCGGACCGACTCGGCCAGGTCGGGGTGGTTGGAGACGACCATCGTGATGTCGATGTCGAGCTGGCCGCGCTGTGTGCGCCAGAGCAGCTCCATCAGGCAGTGGTCGTACTTCGAGACGAAGATCGCCACGCGCTTGCGGCGGGCGACGTCGTGCAGCGACCACTCCATGCCGAAGCGTTCGGCGACGACGGCGATGTCGGCTTCGAGCGCGGGGCGTGCGGCGGCGAGTCCATCGAGGTGGATCACGGTGCGCTGGAAGAAGCGTCCGCCCTCGGAATCCGTCGAGTGCTGGTCGAGCGAGATGATGTTCGCACCGTGCTGGGCGAGCACGCCCGCCACGGCGGCGACGATCCCGGGCTGGTCGTCGCAGGCGATGAGCAGGCGGGCGGTATCGGGCTGGGACATGGAGGCTCCTCGAGGGTGTGCATTGATTCTGCCGTGGATGCACACCGGGGGCGAATCGCGGGAGGCGACTCGCTACTCTGAGAATCGTGGAAGCGAGCGATCTCGGCCTGGTGCTGATCCCCCTGCTGGCCGTCGCCGCGCCCCTGCTCGCCCGCGGGGTCCGCCCGGCGGTGCGGGTGCCGATCGTGGTGTTCGAACTCGTGCTCGGGATCCTCGTGGGGCCGGCGGTGCTCGGCTGGGTCGAACCGGGCCCCCTGCTGGAGAAGCTCAGCGACTTCGGTCTGGCGCTGCTGTTCTTCGTCGCCGGCACCGAGATCGACTTCAAGACCGTGGCGGGCAAACCGCTCGCCCGCGCCTCCCTCGGCTGGCTCCTCAGCGTCCTGCTCGGCATCGGCCTGGGCTTCTTCTTCGCCCCCGGCGAGGGGATGGTCGTGATCGGCATCGCGCTGAGCTCCACCGCGCTCGGCACGCTGATGCCGATCCTGCGCGACGCCCGCGAGCTGGACACGCCGTTCGGTCGTGCGATCAGCGCGATCGGCGCGGTCGGCGAGTTCCTGCCCCTGATCGCGATCTCGATCTTCCTCAGCACGCGCACCACACCGATCGCCACGGCCGTCCTGCTGACGTTCGTGGTGCTGGCCGGGCTCGCAGTGCTGCTCGCGCACCGCGTGCCGCACGGGCGGCTGCACCGCATCGTCCGTGCGACGCTGCACACGTCCGACCAGTTCGGGGTGCGCTTCGTGATCCTGCTCATCGCGGCGCTGGTCGGCCTGAGCGTGATGCTCGACCTCGACATGCTGCTCGGCGCCTTCGTCGCGGGAGCGGTGTGGCGCATCATCATGACGCGGGCACCGAAGGAATCCGCCGAGGAGGTCGAGAGCAAGATCGAGGCGCTCGCATTCGGATTCCTCGTGCCGATCTTCTTCCTCTACACGGGCGTGACCTTCGACCTGCAGGACCTGCTCACCTCGCCGACGGCCCTCGCCCTGGTGCCCATCTTCCTGATCGCGCTGCTGGCCATCCGCGGGGCGGCCGCGCAGCTCTCGGCCCCGGTGGGGATGAGCGTCCGCGACCGTGCGGCCCTCGGGCTCCTCGCCGCCACCGGACTGCCGATCATCGTCGCGGTCACCGCGATCGGCGTCGACGAGAAGATGCTCGACACCGGCATCGCGGCGGCACTGGTCGGAGCGGGCATGCTCTCGGTGCTGCTCTATCCGTTGATCGGGATGACCCTGCGCGGGGATCGCGCCGACGTCGTCGGGCCCGCGCGTGCGGGCGACGCCGTGCAGGGGGAGCTGTGACGAGTGCGTCGGTGCTCCTGACCCGTACGGTGCAGAGCCTCGACGGCATCGCGAAGGAAGGGCTCGGCGAGCAGCGCGTCTCCCGGTGGCGCGGGCGCCGCATCGTGCGGGTCGGCGAAGCATGGCATCTGGGTGTGCTGCTGCTGACCGACACGCACGCGCTGGCCACGGCCGAGGTGCTCCGCGCGGCCGATCCCGGACGCCGCGGTTACACCGCCGAGTCGGCCAGAGCACGCGCCGAACGTCGTGCAGAAGCCCTGCGGGGTGGCTTCGACGAGGGCGATGTCGTCCACGTGGGATGGAGTGTGATCGACGTCGACGCCGTGGATGCGGGCGGCTCCTCCGGTCCGCTGGCGCTCGTCGACGGCGTCCCCTCGGTGCGGTGGAGCGCGGCCGGCGGGTTCATGCCCTTGGAGGCATACCTGCGTGAGCGCGTGTCCCTGTTGCGGGATTCGGCAGAAGGCTGAGTCAGGCGAAGGTCTCGGCGAAGCGGCGCAGAAGCGCGGCGCCCTCGGTCACCGATGCGGCGAGCACCTGCTGCTGCACCGCGTCGAACTCCTCCGGGTCGAAGTAGCCGGTGGTGCGGTAGAACGTCATCCGGTCCGCGAAGTCGCGGGGGGTGGGCTCCGGATGGAACTGCGCTGCATACAGGTGCGTGCCCACGCGGTAGGCCTGCACCGGGCAGGCCCCATTGGTCGCCAGGAGCACCGCGCCGGGCGGGGTGCTCGCCGAGCTCTCCTTGTGTGCCGTGAACACGGTGAGAGCGGGGCCGCTCGGCCCGAAGACGGGATCGGCGGCGCCGGCTTCGGTCAGATCGATCACGGTGGCGCTCGCGGGCTCGGGAGTGTCCGTCACGACCTCGCCCCCGAGCATGCGGGTCACGACACCGATGCTGAAGCAGGTGAAGAACACCGCGATCTCGGCGGCCATCGCCGCGTCGGCCAGTGTGCGGAGGTCGGCTTCGACCCGCAGCTGCTCCGCGGACTTCACCGTGTCGGAGACGTTGAACGGCGAGCCCCCGACCACGACGCCGCGGTATCCGCGTAGACGCTCGATGTGCAGCGGTGTCTGCAGCAGGTCGAGTCGATCGACCACGTCGACGCCGAGCGCCCGTCGGAAGGACGCATGCTCGGCGTCCGCCGCCCCGATCTCGGGTCGCACGCACACGTAGAGAAGCGAGGCCATCAGGAGATTCTAACGAGCGCGCGGGGCCGAGCCGACGCGGTCACCGGGAGGAGTTCGCGGTCCGGCCGCGGACGATGCCGACGAAGGTCTCGACGTCGGGCGTGGTGCGATCGCGAGGCCACACCAGCGCCACCGTGGAGGTCGGGCCATCGGCGAGCACGCGGTGGTCGGCATCCTTGCGGTGGTGCAGGCGAGCCAGCGACATCGGGACGATCACGATGCCGACGCCGGAGGCCGCCGTGGCGATCGCCTCTCCGGTCGGCAGTGCGGCGAAGGCGGCCGGGAGTGTGCCGGGGAGGTCGAGCGGGCCCAGCACGTCATCGGACAGCCCGATCACGACCTCGCCCTCGAGATCCGCGGCGGAGAGCTCTTCGGCCGCCATCAGGTGCGAGTCGACCGCGGCGATCACGACCGGCACCTCGTCGTACAGAGGGATGATGTGCAGGGACTCGTCCGTGAGCGGCAGACGGACCAGCGCCGCATCGATCGCGTCGAGCGCCTCGCGCTGGGTGGCGACCTCGATCGGGACGAGCTCGAGCGGCACTCTCGGCATGCGCTGCTTCCACGCGTCGATCCACTTGCCCGGTGTCGCGCCCGGCACCGCGCCCAGACGGAAGGTACGCGGTGCCTCGGGCTCGGGCTGAGGGGCATCGAAGACGACCTTGGCCGTCTTCTTCTTCGGCTTCTGCGGCGGGAAGCGCTCGGCGGGGGCGGCCTTGTTGCGACGCACAGAGGTACCTCGACCTGCGCCCTTCCCGGGCCGCCTTCCCTGATTCGCCATGGGGTCCAGGCTACTCGGCGGGCGAGGCGGGCACGTCCGCCCGCGCGACGGGGTCCGTCGCCGTCGCGAGTTTCCGCTGCGCACGGCGGATGAGCCCTGCGGCTCCCCCGACCAGGATCAGCACGCCCACGGTCAAGAGGAGGATCGTGACGATCGTGGTCGGCGTCAGAGCGAGGAGCCCATCGGCGACGGTGTCCCTCCGGTCGGCGTCGGCCAGCATCCAGAGGGCGACCGCGGCGATCGCGGCGAACAGGAGGCCCCAGATGATGGCGGCCCAGCGCGTGCGGGGAGGGGAGGGGGCTTCGACGATCGTCGGCGTACTCATCACTGGTCTTCCTTCGCGGGCTCGTAGAGGGTGACGGAGATCACTCCGCTGGTCTGATCGATCGTGACGGGTTGCACGAGGGTGGGCTCGGTGTCCTCAGCGGCGACCTTCTGCAGGACGATCGACTCCCCGTTCCTGCGCACGGGAGTCCAGGTGCCGTGCGCAGTGATCTGGCCGGTCTCCTCATCCACTCGGGTCCACGAAACGGTCGCCGATCCGACGACGGCGCGCAGATCGAGCTCGACGCCCGACTGGACGTCGATGTAGGTGTTGCCGGATCCCTTGTCCACGACGATCGACCTCGCACCATCCTCGAACGGATTCAGCGTGAGGAACGTATCGCCGAAGGGCTGCCGGACGTGCGCGGATTCGTTGTTGCCGAGCGCGACGTAGCCCAGCGTGACGCCCGGGAAGGCGGAGAAAGCGCCGGCGACGAGTCCGCCGATGAGCGTCACCACGGTCGCGAAGGCCAGGAACCCGCTGCGCCGACGGAACGCCCCGGCCACGATCATCCCGAGTGCCAGGATGAGCGCCGCCGCGAGCAGTCCCAGGGCACCGCCGAGGGCCTCACCGCCCGTGACGAGACCGACGGCAGAGCCCGTGATGATCGCGAGGCCGACGATGGTCGCGGCGAACGCGAAGCCGGCCCGGGGGTTCGAGGCACGGCGGAGGCGTCGGCGCTCCGCGGCTTCGGTCGCGAACACCGCAGCCTCGGCCTGGCGTTCACGACGCAGCTGGTCGCGGGCGGCCCGCTCGATGTCCTGCTGCTGGCGGCGCCACGCCTGATCCTGTTCCTTCCAGGCCGCGTGCTGGGCGCGCCAGGCCTCGAGAGCGGTGGGG
>NZ_SJYZ01000031.1:0-34357 GCF_004337555.1 Microbacterium sp. PI-1
TCTCCGGGACTATCGGGGGCTCCACGGCGGCCCGACTCGATGGCGCCACGAGCTACGAAATGGGGTCTGCTGCCCTCGGCGCCTGCGGTGAAGCGCAACAACAACACCTTCTCGAGAAGAGAAAGTACATCTCGAGGTCCGGGGTGAAGCGAGCCAGGACGTCTACTGGTGGAATCGACTGTTCGACAGTGCACAATTCTGGTCTGTCGGGAAAGCATGACTGGGGCACTGCGGAAGAGCGCCCAGTTCTCGTGACTGGGGCAGCTGGGCTGTGGATGAGCCACGGCTCTCCGTTCCCTGATGGCTTTCGGCCGGAGGGTCAGGCGCGGCTGAGTTCGAGGAGCTGTTCGGCGGCTTCGAGGGTGAAGGCGCCTTGGGTGAAGCCCAAGAACTGCCGCATCGGCATTGACTCGACCATCCGCAGCCCGTCCACACCCATCCCGTTCTGCTCCTCGCCGCCCATCGCTGAAGTCAAGCCGTCCAGGAGGATGCTGCCGACCACGGGGTGCGCGAACCACTCCGCCACCGCCGAGTCCAGGGACAGGACAGCGGCGCGAGGTTCCCCGGCCAACTCGACGGTCTCGTCGGCGACGATGCTTTCGACGGAGTTTCCAATGAGGATGCGGTACCGGCCGGGGGCGACGACCCAGTCGTGCGCGTCGATGTCCCAGTAGGCGAACGCCCGCCGGTTCAGGGCGAGGGTGACGGTGCGGGTCTCACCGGGGTTCAGGGTGATCTTGTCGAACCCGCGCAGCTCCCGCACCGGCCGGCGGACGGGGCCCTCCTCGGTGGCGACGTACAACTGGACGACGTGCGCTGCCCGCCGGGTTCCGGTGTTGGTGACGGTCACCCGGGCGGTGACATCGGCGGGGCCGGTGACCTCGGCGGTCAGGTCCTCGGTGTGGAAGGTGGTGTAGCTGAGGCCGTGTCCGAACGGGTACCGGACGGGCCGGTCGAGGGAGGTGAAGTGGCGGTAGCCGACCATGACGCCTTCACCGTACCGGGAGTGGCCTTGTTCGCCGGGGAAGGTGAGGTAGCTAGGGGTGTCTTTCAGCGTCAGCGGGATCGTCTCGGCCAGATGCCCGGACGGGGATACTACCCCGTAAAGGAGCTCGGCGATCGCGGAGCCGCCCGCTTGGCCCAGCAGTGTTGCGTCGAGGATCGCGTCGACGTCGTCGTGCCATCCTTCGAGCGACACGACACCCCCGTGGGAGAGGACGACGACAGTTTTCGTACCCGTCGCGGCGACCGCTTGGATGACGGCGACTTGGGCTTGGGGCAGGTCGATGGTGGTGCGGTCGAAACCTTCGGATTCGTCTTCGGCGGCGAGACCGACGAACACGATCGCGATGTCGCTGCCGTTGGCGGCCCGGACGGCGTCGTCGATCAGCGTAGAACCCTGATCGCTGCTGCTCAGACCGAATCCGGGCGCGTAGCTGACCTGCTGATTGGATCTGGATGCGAGAGCCGTGATGGAGTCGAGGGCGGTGTCGACGCGGGTGGGGGTGACGTGGGAGCTGCCGCCGCCCTGGTAGCGGGGGGTGACCGCGAATTCCCCGATCACCGCGATCCGCGCCGCTTGGTCCAGGGGAAGGGTGTCATTGGTGTTTCGGAGCAGCACCGCGCAGCCCAACGCGAGTTCCTTGGCCAGGGCGTGGCCGGCGTCGATGTCGATGCTGCCACTGGCGGGGCGCACGAACGCGCCGAGCTGGAGGACGCGCCGGACGGCGTCATCGACCACGGATTCGGGGATCCGCCCCGACGTGACCGCGTTGATGATGCGGTCGGCGCTGTCGATGGTTCCGGGCATCTCCAGGTCCAGTCCCGCGGCGAGGGCTGCGACGGGGTCGCTGACGGCGCCCCAGTCAGAGACGACCACCCCGTCAAAACCCCACTCGGTTTTCAGGATCTCGCTGATCAGGTGCGGGTTCGCGGAGGCGGGGACCCCGTTGACCTTGTTGTACGCGGTCATCACCATCGCGGGGTGGCTGGTGGTGACCACGGTTTCGAAGGCGGGGAGGTAGATCTCGCGGAGGGTGCGTTCGTCGATGTCGGAGCTGATCTGCATCCGGTCGGTCTCTTGGTTGTTCGCCGCGAAATGCTTCACCGCGGTGCCGATCCCGGTCGCTTCGACAGCGGCGGCGTAGCTGGCGCCGAGGGCACCGGAGAGGTGCGGGTCCTCGGAGAAGTACTCAAAGTTCCTCCCGCACAGGGGTGAGCGTTTGATGTTCACCCCCGGGCCGAGGAGCACGTTCACGCCGAGAGCTGCCGCTTCCTGTCCGAGGCGGGTTCCCATCCGGGCGGCGAGCTCCCGGTCCCAGCTTGCCCCGACGCCGACCGCGGGCGGGAAGCAGGTGGCGGGCAGGCTCGCGGTGACCCCGGTGTTGCTGCCAGACAGGTCGGGGGGCCGCACCCCGTGGGGTCCGTCGGCGAGGACCACGGCAGGAATGCTGTGCTCCGGGAGGTCTTGGGTGGACCACAGGTCACGGCCGGATAGTAGCGACGCCTTCTCGGCGAGGGTGAGGGTGGACGGGTCGACGGTCATGGCGTCTCCTTTGGCACGGATCGGCGGAGGTGTGGCCCGCCGGTCGTGTGGGCTGTGGGGGTGAGTGTGGGGGTCATCGGGTGGCCTGCGTGACGGTCACGGCGACGTCCCAGGGTCCGAGGGAGAGGGTGTCGCCGCGGTCGATAGGCGCGCCGGTGTGCAGGTCGGTCATCGGGAACGGTGCGTCGAGCTCGGCCGGGGTCCAGGACCAGTTCTGGATGACGTGCAAACGTTCCCCGGCCCGGTTGACGGCGCTGTGCACGCGGATGCTGGAGCCGGACGGGACCCACGGGTGCAGGTCGGCGCGCGCTGCGGCCCAGCGGAACAGTGCGTCCGCGAATTGCGGGTTCGGAAGGGTGCCGACCGTCGTGACCCGGCCCGCCCCGGCCGCGGTGGTGGTGACGGCGGCGTAGTCGCCGTGGAAGGGGTGCTCGTAGCGGGCGAGGACGTCCGCTCCGGCCGGGTGGTAGGACTCGATCCACTCCAGACCGGCCGCGTCGGCGGGCAGCACGAATTCCTCCGAGAGGCCGGTGACGGTCACCGGCTGGTCGATGTTGGAGTATTCGTCGTACCAGGCTCCGGCCGGGCCGTGCAGACGGGCGGGGGCGACCTCGAGGCGGGCACGCGCTTCGGTGTCGGCGTACCCGGTGCGCGGTCCGATGATGAGGTGGCCGCCGGCCTCGGCGTAGGCGGTCAACCAGTCCAGGATGCGGTCGTCGGCGGCGTAGTACGCGGCGGCCACGAAGATGGGGACAGCTGCTGCAGTCTGGACGGGGTCGTGCTCGAGCAGCTGGGAGGCGTGGAAGAGGCGGGTTTGCAGGCCCGCGTCGAAGACGCCTCGCTCGAACGCTTGCACGAACGGGGAATAGGAGTCAGCGCGGCCACCGTCACCGTCGGGCAGCGGGCCGAACCCGGCCAGAGCCCACTTACTCGGGTAGTCGTACAGCAACCCGACCTCCGCGTCCGGGGTCAACCCGACGATCCGGTCACCGAGCTGGCTGAGCTCTTCACCGATCGCGGCGATGTCGCGGTAGGTGCGGCCTGGCTGCTGGCTGTGTGGCAGGACACCTCCCCAGTAGGCTTCGGGACCGAAGTGCAGGGTGTGCCAGTGCCAGTACTCGATCATCTGGGCGCCGCGGCTGATCAGTGCCCACACGCTCTGCCGGCGCTGCCCCGGGTAGGCGGGGTTGTTCATCGCGGACAGCCCGATCGATCCGGCGCCGACCTCGGTGACGAGGAACGGTTCGTGGCGGGTGCCGAACATCCAATCCGCCGAGTGGTACAGCCCCCAGGTGCCCTGGGTCCACCAGGTCTGCGGGAGGATCTCGGTACTCGGCAACGCGAGAGCGTCCTGCGCTTTGAAATACGGGTTCCCGGCGGTGATCGTGAACAGCTCACCGACCGCGTCGTCTCGGAGGGTGGGCCTACCGTAGGACATGCAGGTGGTCACGAACCGGTCGCCGGCGTACTCGTCGACAATCGACGTCTGCCACGCCATGAACTCCGTCAGCAGGTCGGCTTGGAAGGTTTGCCAGGCGAGGGCGTACTGCGGCAACGAGTTCGCGTCGGGCCGCCACAAATCGCTCCAATCCGAAAGCCGGTGCGACCAGTAGGTCAGTCCCCATTCCCGGTTCAGGACGTCGACGGTGCCGTAGCGGTGGCGCAGGGAGTCGCGGAATCGTTCGAAGACCCCGTGATTATGCAGCACCCACGCGCCGGGTTCGTTATCGACCTGGAATCCGATGATCGCCGGGTGGGCGGCGTGGCGCGCGAGGATGGCACGAACGACCCGTTCAGCGTGGAAACGGAACGCGGCGTGCGAGACGTCGATCTCTTGCCGCAGCCCCCAGCCGAGCGGTTTCCCGGTCGCGATGTCGACGTTGATCTCCGGGTATCGGCGTTGCAGCCACGGCGGGATCGCGTAGGTGGGGGTGCCGAGGATCACCCCGATGCCGTATTCCTTGGCCATCTCCAGAACCGGCACGATCCACTCCAGGTCAAAGACGCCGTCTTCTGGCTCCCAGGTCGACCACACCGACTCGCCGATGCGGATGACGGTGAACCCCGCGGCTTTCATCTCGTCGAAGTCTTGGCGGAGCCGCTCGGTGGGCTGGTACTCGTGGTAGTAGGCCGCACCGAAAAGGACCTGGGTGAATTCGTGGGGCATCGTCTTCCTGGCTGTGATCGTGTCGTGTTGGGGTGGTGGGGCGGCGTCAGCGGACTTTTCGGATGAAGGTGAGTGTGATCGCGGCGGCGATGATCAGCACGAACGCCGTGATGAACGCCCCCTGATATCCGCCGGTGACGGTGACGACGATCGAGGTGATCACCGGGCCGAGCATCTGTCCGCCGGAGTTGGCCATGTTCAAGATCCCGAGGTCTTTGGCGGCGTGCTGCTTGTCCGGCAGCACTTCGATGTTCAGTGCCTGATCGACCGAGCCGAAAATCGCGTTGCCGAACGCGCTGATCGCGGCGGCGACGATCATCGCCCACGCAAACGGGGCGAAGAACGGGAAGATCGCTCCGATGGCGAGGATGATCGCCGCGCCGATCACGAACGGCTTCCGGCGACCGACCTTGTCGGACAGAGGGCCCGCGGCGAACCCGACGACCAGGGAGATAAGAAGCCCGATACTCCCCGCGATGGCGATGACCGATCCGGCACCCTGATCGTCCAGGCCGATGTAGTCCAGCAGGATGTAGAGCTGATAGTTGCTGAGCGAGTAGGCCCCGGCGATGACGAAGAACTTCCCGAACAAGGCCAGGTAGTAATCGCGGGCGCCTCGACGGGGGAACTTGAAGTTGCTGAGCAGCATGCGGGGGCTCAGGCGAGCACGCGGTTCGTCCTTGTTCGATTTCTCGGGCGCGATCACTGCGAAGACCAGTCCCGACAGTCCCACCGCGACGGCGAAGATCACGAGGCCCTGTCGGGGGTTGGAGATGAACATTGCTGCGGTGATGGAGGCGACGGTCGCGCCCACGGTGAGAGCCACCCCGTAGATGGCCGACACGGTTCCGCGGTATTTCGTGGTGACCCGGTCGGAGATGACGGCCACCATGGGGGCGATGATGGCGTTCAGAAGGAGCATGAACGCGCACCACCACACGATGAGCGCGACAACGGTGGTCGAGGTCGAGAAACCCCACAGGGCAAGGCCGGTGACGATGCCGCCGGCGACCATCCACGGGACGCGCTTTCCGAATCGTGACCGTGTCAGGTCCGACAGTGCCCCGAAGACGATGTTGGACAGCAGCGAGAGCAGGGCGCCGAGAAGGCCCATCGTGGCAACGAGACCGACCTTCTCGCCCGGCGCCACCTCCGCGACCAAGGCAGGCATCAGTACGGCGATGCTGGCGATGTACGGTCCGATCCACAGCGCACCACCGACGAACAGCCCGATGGCGACCCGCCAATTGAATCGGGACAGGGACACCGGGCCCACGGTCACGTTGCTGGTGGTGGCGTCCGTGACGGGTTCGCGCAGAGACGGGTCCGTCATCGCGGGATCGACCGGCGAAGAATCAGGTGGGGTGAGCGGAGGCAGGTTCGACATCGTTGTCCTTCAGAGTGAGCGGCGGGTGGTGAGGGGAGGTGAAACTACTGACGGCCGTGCCGAAGCTCAGAAAGCGTCGAGCTGTCGCAGGCGGGTTTCCCAGTTGTCGGCGAGGACGAGGGACAGGAACAGCTCGAGGTGTCGGGCGACGTCGAGGCCTGCCGGGGCGTTCAACCACTGGATCTCGATTCCCTGCCAGAGGGCCAGGAGCGAGCTGGCCGCGGTGTCGGGATCGACGCCCGGTCTCATCACCCCCGCGTCGGCAACCAGGCGGAACCAGGTGGCCAGGTCGGCGCGACGTCGTTCACCACGCTCACGGAAGTAGCTGTTGAGCGGGTGGTCGACGGCAGTGGCCTCCGCTTCCAGCACTGCGAACGTCCCCATCGAGCTGGGGTCGTTCGTGTTCGCGCGCGCGAGTTCAAGCATCGCGTCGGGCACGTCCGCGAGGCTCCGGACTGGATGTGCGGCAGAGAAGCCGCCCGTTTGCGGGTCGGCCTGCCCAAGCACGGCGAGGACGAGGGCCTCTTTCGAGGAGAAGTAGTGCATGATGCTCGACTGGTCGATCCCGGCGAGCACGCCGATCTTCCGCAACGACGCGCCACGGTAGCCATGCGCCTGAAGCGCCCTGCCCGCGGCATCAAGGATTGCCTTGCGAGTAATCGCCGACTTCCCGTACGGCCCACGACGACCCCCACGCCCGTCCAGTCGCGGAGCTGCAACGTCGGCAACCTGCGGTTCGACCGTGTCCATTCACGTCCCCAGACCTAGAAATCCATCAGCGGATGGAATTTAGTATCAGCTCTCTACGCTGAAAATTCAAGGCGTGTAGGAAATTTACTCGTGGCTGCCGACCACGCCCTTTCGCGTAGGCGTCAGGGCTCTACCGGATCACCCCAGGCGTGGAGAACCTGATGTGCCTCCGAGACGTTCCGGAAGCTGATGCCGGAAGGGCTGCGGGTGAGGGTCGCTTCCGGTGGCCTCGTGGGTCACCGTTGTTGCTGTTGGTGGGGGATGACGACTCGGTTGATGATCGTGACTCCGGCGGCAGCGATGGGGACGGCGACGAGGGCGCCGAGGATGCCTCCGAGGGCGGCGCCTCCGAGGGCGGCGACGATGACGAGTGCTCCGGGCATGGCCACCGCGTGTGCCATGACTCGCGGGGTGAGGATGTAGGCCTCTACTTGAAGGTAGGCGAACAGGATCGCGGCGACGATGATGGCGGGGATGAGCCCGGTGTCGAGGGTGATCAGGGCGGCGATGGAGGCGCCGATGACGGGACCGACGACGGGTATCAGGGCGCCGACGAACGCGATGAGGGCGAGGAGGGCCGGGGCCGGGCTTCCGGCGGCTGCGGTCACGATGAAGGTGACGATCGCGTTAAGGATGGCGAGAACGATCTGACCGCCGACGAATCTGCCGACCGAACCCAGGATGTCTTCGGCGAGGTCTTGCACTCGGGCACGGTGCCGGTACGCGACAAGTTGATACGCCTTGGCCTTGATGGCGGGCATGGTGATCGCGAAATACACCGTCAGCACGGTGACGATGATCACGCCGGTGACGGCATCGATGATTCCGGTGCCGATCTGCAACAGACCGCCGGTCACGTTCAGTAACTGGGTGGGATCGGAGATGAAGGCCAGTGCGCTGCGGGTGAGGTTGTTCAGATCGAGTGATCCGCCGAGGACGCCGGCCAGCCAGGTGAACCATTCCTGGTTGGGGATGGCGGTGACGAACGCGATCGCGTCTTCGGCCAGCGTTGCCACCTGGGCGGACACGGCGGGAACGATCACGGTGCCGACAAACGCGGCGGCGAAGAGCAGGACCAGCGCGAGAGCGACGACGGCGACCCACCTCGGCACCCCGCGTCGGAGAGCGGTTTGCAGAAGAGGTTCGACCGCGATGGCGAGGAAGAAAGCAATCCCGAGGTAGACCAGCACCGTGCCGAGAGCACCGATGCCGCCCAGGATCGCTGTCCCCACACCCACCCCAAGGGTCGCGACGAGGGCATACCGGAACGGGTGCGGGGGAAGCCCCCACGCGGGAGTACTTTCGGGCTGGCGACGTCGGTTGCGTGCCGAGCTTCGTGACTGAAGCCGTGCGGTGTTCATGAGGGCTCCTTCGGATGCTCCGACACACCGACGGTGCTCCCTGGCCCTGCCGCCGACTCAGGAGAGCGCGACGCCTGGCGCAGCTCGTCGATCAGTTCCCCATGCTCGGGGTTGACGAACAGGACCAAGACGCGGCCGTTTGTGCTCACAAAGTGACTGTCGGCGGCGATCGCGTCCACGAATTTCACGTCGGCGGCGGGGTTGCCGATGAGGACGCGGCGAATCGTCGCGATGGTTCGCTCGGTATTCATAGCCGCGGCCCGGTGGGTTAGTGGGCGGCGCCGAGTTCGACGAGGAGGACGCCACCGATGATCAGCGCGATGCCGAGCGCCATGACCCAGGTGAAGGGTTCTTTGAACAAGAACTTGCTGGCCACCGCGGTAAGGGCAACGCCCGAGGCGGCCCAGATGCCGTAGGCGACACCGATACCGAGACCAAGGGCGAGGACTTGGGTGAGGAAGAAAAACGCTCCGAGGTAGCCCACGACGACGACGATGTAGAACAGCTTCCGGCCGCCGGTCGCGATGCGCAGGGAGAGCGCGGCGCCAACTTCGAGGACGATGGCGAGGACGAGGAAGAGCCAGACCATCAGATGCTCGCCTCCTTCTTGCGCTGCGCCGCTTGCGATCCGAGCTCGACGGTGAGGACACCGCCGATGATCAGCACCAGGCCGAGGATCATCACGCCGGTGAGGGGCTGTCCGAAGATGAGTGCGGCCAGCAGTGCGGTCAACGCCACGCCCATCGCACCCCAGATCCCGTAGGCGACCCCGAGGGCCATTCCCTCGCGCAGAACGAGCGCGAGAAGAGTGAACGCGCCGACGTAGCCGACTGCTACGAGGACGTACCAGACCGGGTGGTCCTGCCCGGCTTGGAGGGCGAGGGAGCCGGCGACTTCACTGATGATCGCGCCGGCAAGGAGAAGCCATTTCTTCATAGTCAGTCCTTCAGGAGGTTGTGGGCGAAGACGCGGAGCTGGGCTCGCTCGTCAGGGGTCGGGGGGTAGAAGCTGGCGGCTTCGGCAAGCCATCCGCCGTCAGCGAGAAGGCGGGCTGCGAGTAGTCGGGTGCGTTCGGCGGGGTCCACGTCATCAGGCACGATCAGCCACGGTGCGAGACGCTCGGCCCAGCGCCGCGTGAGCGATCGCCGCAACTTCGGGTCGCTCATCGCCACCAGGTCGGTCTCATCGAAACCCCCGGACAGCGACCAGTCGAGGTACGCGCCGATGCGCGCGGACGCGACCGCCTCGGTTGGGGACGATCCCAACCGAGCGATCAGCGCCTCTTCCCACCGGTCCAGGACCGAGTCGACCAGGGCGAGCATGAGCGCTTCCTTCGTGGGGAAGTGATACATCACCCCCGGCTTCGTCAGCCCCACACTCCGCGCAACCGAATCCAAGGACACCGCCCGCCCCTCATCAAGTTGGGTGAATGCGGCCGTCAGGATTGCAGGCCGAGGATCTGTTCGCATCTCAGTAGGTTACCATCCGGAAGGTAACTACGCTGACAATATGCTGTGATCCAGAGAAGGAGGAGTCGTGAACGCACAGTGGCCTCACGGCAAGAACCGCGGTGTCGACTACTTGGTGACCGCCCTCGAAGCCCTCACCGCCCTCGCTGCGGCGGGTTATGTGATATCTGGCAACGTCGTCATGCTGGTTGTGTGGGAGGCGATCGCGGCCGGGTACCTCCTCGGGGGCCTCGCTCTGACGTGGTATCGCAGCGTGCGCGGCCAACAGGTGCCCCCACGGACGGGTGTACTGGACGCGCTGTCCTGGATCTTCCCGCTCGTGGCGAGCCTGGTGGGAGTGAACGCGGCTCTGCTGGCGATCACCGTCCGGGCTCCCGTCGACGGAACCCGGGCCGGCTACACGTTCACCGGGGTCGTGGCGGCCGTCGGCATCATCCTGTCGTGGCAGCTCCTGCACATCGGTTTCGCGCAGATCTACGAAAGCGTGCAGAACCTCCACCCCCGGCAACCGGGCCTGGAGTTCCCGCGCACCGATACGCCAGGCCTCGCTGACTACCTCTACTTCGCGTTCACCGTCGGCACCTCATTCGCGACCTCCGATGCGTCGGTAACCACGGTGCGCATGCGGTGGCTGGTTCTCCTGCACAGCGTCGTGAGCTTCTTCTACAACGCCCTCGTCGTCGCCGTGGCCATCCAGATCATCCAACAAATCGCCGGCGCCTAGCTTCAGCGCGGCCCTCAATTACGACGTCGCTGATGGCATGGGCGTAACGCGATCGAGTTGGAGGTGCGAGGGAGCGCTGAAGGACCCCACGGATCACAAGAGCACGTCGCGATCAAGGTAGCCGCGGGAGTATTCGTGCTTGTCCCGAAATGTCATCTGCGACGTCTTGCCCAGACTCAGCGCTGAGCCGTGTTACGGAGCACACGCCGACGTGGCGCTGCGACGGACTCCTGGTGGCTCTGGTTCACCCCGCCGCTGCGTCGAACTCTGCGCGGGCGGCTTTGATGGCGGGGAGGTGGGCGACGGCCCATGCGGCGAGGGCTTCGGCAGGGTCGATGAGGGTGCGGCCGGTGGGGGTGAGGCTGTACTCGACACGGGGTGGGACTTCGGGGTGCACAGTGCGGGAGACCAGTCCGTCGCGGGCGAGGTGCTTCAGGGTGAGGGTGAGCATCCGTTGGGACACCCCGGGGATGTGCCGTTGGAGCTCGCTGAATCGGAGGGTTCCTGCCCGGAGTGTCGAGATGATCAGCAGCGACCACTTGTCTCCCACGCGATCCATCAGGTCGCGGATCGCCCGCCCCTCGTCCGTTTGAAGGCACCGGTCCTCGTAGCCCGTGAGCGGTGTCGGTGGCTCGATCTCGGCGGTGTCTGGCATGGTGCGTTCCGTTCTGGGTAGGTACATGAATGTGCCTTTTGTAACCTCCCACCTGACCACTCATGATGGGGCTACGAACAGATAGTAACCATCCCGTTGTCTTTCATCGAGCGGCGGAGAACTCGAGGAGACTCATATGATCATTGCGTTGTGGATCGTGAACGCGATCCTCGCCCTCATCTTCCTGGCAGTCGGCCTGATGAAACTCGCCCGACCACGCACAGCTCTCGCCGCGTCCGGGATGGCATGGACCGCGGACTCAACCGACGCCGCCGTGAAAGGCATCGGCGCGATCGAGATCCTTGGCGCGATCGGCCTGATCGTCCCCCTGGCAACCGGGATCGCACCGGTCCTGACACCTCTGGCCGCGGCCGGCCTGGCTGTCGTGATGATCGGCGCCGTCATCGTCCACATCCGCCGGAAGGAGAGCGCAGTCGTCCCGCTCATCCTCGGGATCCTCGCCATCGTCTCCACCGTGCTCGGCTTCCTCACCCTCTAACCCACCCCTCACAAGGAGCATCAGCATGCCCACCATCGCCATCATCGGAGCGGGCCCCGGACTCGGCCTCGCCCTCGCGAAGAAGTTCGGCCAGAACGGCTACAACGCCGCCCTCATCGCCCGAAACCCCGACACGCTCGACACCCTCGTCAACGACCTGAGCTCTCACGGCATCAACGTGGCACGGTTCGTCGCCGACACCAGCGACCAGGCCGCACTCACCGCCGCTCTGACCGCCGCCCGCACCCACTTCGGCAGCATCGACGTGCTCGAGTTCTCCCCCCACTCCGGCGGACCCGGATCGATGACCAGCCCCACCGACGTCACGGCTGAGAACCTCCGTCCCGTCCTCGAAACCCTCCTGCTTGGTGCGGTCACCGCGGTGCAGACGGTCCTGCCCGGGATGGTCGACGCCGGCCACGGGACGATCCTGTTCACCGCTGGCAGCGGATCGATCAACCCCGTCCCGTTCTTCGGCACGCTGAACACCGCCCAGGCAGCAACCAGGAACTGGGCACTGAACCTGCACAACCAGCTCGCCGGCTCCGGCGTCTACGTCGCCCACATCGCGATCGGTGTGTCCATCGGAGACGCCGCCCCCGCGGAGGGCTACCCGTTCAAGACACCCGACGAGATCGCCGCCGCCTTCTGGGACCTCCACCAGGAACGCAGCACCGCCGAACTCGTCATCTCCTAACCACCCACCACTGCGGGGTGACCCACCCAGGCGCGGGTCACGGGTCACCCGCGACACCACTGACCGCCGGAACTCCCGGCTACAGGAGACTCACTCATGCCCACCATCGCCATCGTCGGGGTCGGCCCGAGCCTGGGCTTCTCGATCGCGAAAGTGTTCGGAAGCCAGGGCTTCACCGTCGCCCTCATCTCCCGCAACAAGACCAAACTCGACCACCTCGTGGGTGAGCTCGCGGACCTGGGTATCGCCGCGGCCGCGTTCCCCGCCGACGTCTCGCGTCGTACACGAAGGGATCTCAGGGGACGCCGGTCGAACCAAAGGTGATCGTGGTCAGCTCCGGGGCCGAAGAGAAGCGGCACCCGGCCGGAGCGGAGGAAATTGTCACATTCACCATCACGCAACCGAGGAAGGAATCATCGCCCCGAGGGGCGGAATGAGTACCTGCTCGAACGGCCGGGTGCCGCGGTCCCAGTGTACCGCGCGGGTCTCTCAGGGCGCGGGGGCGGTGCCTCCGATGAGGTCGTGGGCAACCTGGTCGAGCAGCTCCGGTGTGAGCGGGGCGCGCCGTCCCGCGTGCTTGATCGCGGTGATCGTCGCGGTGACTGCGGCGTGAGCTTCCGGCGTCGCGGGCACGGTCGACTGCGCGCGTCGGATCCTTGCGCTGAGGTCGAGGATCGCGGCCTCGTCGCGCTCGGTGTTCGCGTAGCCGGCGGCGAGCTCAAGGGAGCGCTGCAGCAGCCGGAAGTCAGCTGGTGTGAGGGTGTTCATCGCAGAGGGCTCCGGGTCGAGGTCGGTGCGGTGATATGGGCGAAGAGGCGGTCGACTTCTTGCTGGTCGAGGGTCTCGCTGGGAGTGGGTCTGGCGTCGTAGAAGTGATGCCGGATCGTGCGGCCGCGGTCGTCGATGATGCCGGGGCCTTCGCCCTCGGTGGGCGGGAGTGTGGCGGTCACCGTTACGGTCAGCTCACGCGCTGTGAGTCGTTCTCGGATGAGGATCCGATCGCCGCGGCGCATCTGTGGCCACGCGGCGTAGGTGGGGTCGATCATGCGGCGGTTCTCCTCGCGGTCTGGCGGCGCCGGCGTTCGGCTGCGCGAGCGGCGTCGGGGCAGGTTGTCCCGTCCGCGTCTCCTGGGCACTTGCTGCGATCGTGGCAGCCGTAGGAGTAGCCGGTGGCCGTCCCGTGGGTGATCTTTCGCGCGTTGCGTTGCCGCCGGCGGTAGTCGCGGTAGTAGCGCCGATGCGCCTCGGTGCAGGTTGGGTCGCCGGATCCGTGGTTGGGGCAGTCCTCGATGCGCTTGCATCCGCGGTTGAACCCGTGGGCGGTGCCGTGCTTGATCTGTGTCCGCGGCATCGGGCGTTTGCCGGTGGGTGCAGGAGCCACTGCGGGCGGGGGCGTCTCCGTGTTCGTGGCGGGCTGTTGAGGTCTGCGGCTGAGCCTGCGCGCACGCTTGGGGATGGGTTCGTTGCGAGGACGTCGACCGAGGGCCCAGTCTGAGCCGGCCGCGGCGTGGGCGGCGACGCAGGTCATGAGCGTGGGATGGCCGTGGTTGGCGCACCCGCCCTTGCTGCGGCATCCGAGGTCGTAGCCTTGTGGGCTGCCGTGGATGATGGTGCGGGCGATGTCGTCGGGGATCATGGGGTCACTCGAAGGTGGGCTCGATCAGCAGGTCCAGCGCGTCCGCGAGCTCGCGGAGGCGGTAGGCGCGGCGTCCGGCGATGACGTGTCCGAACAGGTTCACGAAGTGCAGCTCGCGGGTGTTGGTGTTGGCGATCGCCACGGTGTGGATGTCGTGCGCGTCGATGTACTGCCAGCTGATGATGTAGCTGGGGCCGTCGACGTGCGCCTGCGCCCAGCGGAGGATCAGTGCGCCGAGGGGGCCGTCTGCGGAGGCGCGCGGCGCGAAGGGGTCGGCCGGCACGATCGCGTCGACGCCGCGGATCCCGGTTGTCGATCGGAGGATCTCGTAGTCGTCGAGGGCGACGTCGTCGAACAGGTCTGTGTAGCGGGTGCCGGTGTCGTCGGTGATGGTGACGCTGCGGAGGGTGCTCATGAGTGCTCCTGGCGCTTAGGCGCTGCAGCTGGTCAGTTGAGTGGCCAGCGCCGATCGGTCGGTGGTGTTGATGGTGAGTTGGTAGGTCGCGAGGATCTCGATGAAGCGCGCGGCGTAGGTGCAGGCGTAGGACGTGTCGGGCGGCATCCAGTCGCCGGGACCGCGGTCGCTCTTGGACTGGTTGGTGGGGCCGTCTGTCGCCTGCAGGTTCAGTGGGTCGTTGGCGAAGGTCTCGCGCTGCTCGATGCTCCAGGTGTCGGCGCCCTGCCTCCATGCCCAGGCGAGGGGCACGATGTGGTCGATCTGGACGAACTCGCTGGTGGCCTGTCCCCGCTGGAAGACGATGGTGCTCCCGGTGTACGGGTCGTGGAGGGTGCCGGTGAGCACCACGCATTCGTGGGTTCCCGGCTTGGTGGTGGTGTCGGTGAGGTCGCGGGCGAGGACGTCGTTGCGCTGATCGCAGCCGTTGCGGTCGATGTCGGCCCAGCGCTGGCCGAAGTCGTCGCGCTCGTAGGTGTCCTGGTTCGCTGGCTCGGCGGGGGCGAGTGCCTCGAGGAGATCCATTGCAGCTGCGGCATCAGGCGAGAGTTGCTGCGCCGGGGTCTCGGTGGTGACTGCGATCGCTGGCGCCGGCGTGACGTCCTCGGGCGTCTGCGGGAGGGTGGGCAGAACGACCGCGGCGACGATCGCGGCGGCTATGGCCGTGAGGGTGGCGCCGAGGGTGCGGCGAGTTCGGGTGCGCATTGAGTGGTCCTCCGGGAAGTCTTCTGCTGGGTATAGGCCGCGGGGAGCGGTGTTCGCGGACAGATGCCGGGGTGGACCCAAGATCCGGCCCACCCCGGTCCTCCGTCACGCGGCCGCGTCGTCTTCGTCTCCCAGCAGTGCGTCGGCGATCGTGTTCACCGCGCGCAGGACGTTGCCGGCGGTGCTGCGGATGAGGTCGACGTCGGCGTTGGACCAGCCGGCGACGTAGCCGATCGACCACGAGCTCGTGTCCAGCCCGAGGAGCGCGCCGGCGGCGTAGGCGGTGGACTCGGCCTCCGTTTCGATCAGGCCGCGGTGCTCGCGGGTGGCGCCATCCTCGAAGTGCAGCAGCGCGTGGCCGATCTCGTGGAGGAGGGTCTTGACGCGCATTGCCGGCGACATCTTGGCGTCGACGCGGATCTGGCGGGTAGCGCCATCGGTGTAGCCGTTGAGGCCGTCCTGCTCGATGTCCTCGAGCGCGACATCCCATCCCCGAGCGGTGATGAACTGCTCGAGCTGGTCGAAGAGGCCGTCGACGTCGTCACCCTCGAGGTAGGTGGCGGGCTGCTGGGGCAGCGGGTCGCCATCGGTGTCGCGGACGTCGAAGACCGACAGCACCGGGTAGATGACACGGCTGCTGGTGGTCTCCTCGCCGGTGGTCTCGTCCTTCTCTACGATCCGCTTGGTGGAGTAGCCGAAGATCTTGATCGACTTCGCGCCCTTCACGACGTGACGGCCCAGGGCCTCCCACTGCCGGTAGCCGAGGCAGTGCGTGCCGCCCTGGGCGAGGATGAGCATCTGGTTGGAGAACGACCGCCGGCGGACGGTGCCGGCGAAGCGCAGCCACGCCTTCCAGTTCTCGCTCTCCGCCAGCGTGGCGACCTGCGCGGTGAGCTGCTCGTGCAGCGCCTCGGCTTGCGCGCGGCGCTCCTCGGGTGTGCGGCGTGCGGGGCGACGGGTCTTGGTGGTGGTCATGTGGTCCTCCCTCGATTGCGACTGACAGTGAATGTGACATTCACAATCATATGCCAGGGGGCGGACGTCGTCAACTGCTCGTCGTCGTCGTCGTCGACGGCGGCTTGCGCGCGGTTCGGTCGAGCTGACTGCGGCGAGCTTGTTAGGTGAGGGCGCTCGGGACGCGCACGCACTTCTGTTGCGCGTAGGGCCGATCGCTTATGGGCGCCCATCCGTCTTCGCCACGGCGTTTCAATCGGAGCTCACCGCTCGAGGACTCGCCGGTGACCATGTGGGGGCCGGCGTTGGTCCAGCAGTTCTGCGCGCGGGTTTCGCACCACAGCGCGAGCCGGGCATCGCGTGGCAGGCATGAGCGGTGGGTCCACCACGCCCGCTTCTCGCCGTAGGGCCCGAACTGGTGCCCTTCACTGTGGGCGAGAGCATCGTGAACGGCTCGGAACACGTCGTTGGCGATCATCCTCGATCGCTCGCCCGTGGGGAGGGTGACCGGGATCTGGGTGGCCATGGGGTGATCGGGGGGAAGGGCGCCCTCGGTGTTCTGTGAGACGTCGGTGCGGAAGTAGAACAGGTGCTTGTTCTCGCGGAGATCTCGGAGCATCGCCGCGGAGTCGGCGTAAGGCTGTTCGCTCTCGCCGTGCCAGGGCTCGAAGCGGTAGCCGGCTTCGGTGAGCATGTCCCACTGGGCAGCGATGTGGTGCCGGAACGACCGGTAGGAGCGGGCGACCCGCGGGTGGGCCGGCTCGTGGGGTGCGACGTCGTAGGCGCGTGCGGCCGCGATGTCGTCCATGTCTGTCAGGTGAGGGATGCCGCGTCGACGAGGGAGTCCCTGAGCATCGGCGTACCGCTCGCGGAGGGACTGGATCTCCTTGATCGGCGTGTGCCGCAGATAGCGCTCATCCCCCTCGACGAACGTGACGTGCGCCTGAGCGAAGCTGGGGTCGACGCCGAGCCGGGAGGCGATCGCGTTCACTGCTGCCGGTGGCAGCGGGTACGAGGCCGGCTCTGCGATCTCGAGCTTGCCGTCGTAGAGTCTGCCGCCGGAGGCGCCGGCGTCTCGGAGGATGTCGAGCGTGTGCTGCACCCGGTCTTGCTCGTCGAGGCCGACCGGGAATGAGTAGACCCGGTCGGGGCCGTCCTGGTCGAAGTAGCCCGCCATGACACTGTCCTGGTTGTATCGGCCAGCGATCTCGCCCGCCCATGCCGTGATCTGCTCGAAACTCTCTGCGTGGACGACGTAGGCGCCGGCGGGCTCTGACTCGCCCTCCCAAAGGCCATCGGCACGGTCGGCTTCCGAGATCTCGATCCCATGCCGCTCAGCTGACGCGCGCAGCGTCTCGTCGTACTCGATCCACTCATCGGTGTCGTAGTAGCTGGGACGCGAGCTCATCCGCATCAGCTCGCCCGACTCCGGTCGGAAAGGTGTGGCGCCGATGAACGCGCGAACCTGATCGGCTGCGGCCGCGGCACGTTGGTCCGCTCGCCGGCGCCGCTGTCCGTCTGCCGTCGACGAGGGGCAACGTCGCCCACCGTGGTCGATGTCGTCACACATAGCGCCTCCGTGATCTCTGCTGGGTATAGGCCGAGCGGAGAGGGCTTCGCGGACAACGAGAACGGGCCCCAGCGTGATCGCCGGAGCCCGTTGTGGATGGGTCAGTGTGTCGATGCGCGACCGGTCACGGGATGAACTCGCTCGGGGTCGGCAGCGGGAGATCCGGGTAGCGGATCTCGTTCGTGCGGTCCTCGATGTAGGCCGCGTAGTGGTCGGCGAAGTCCTGCGCACTCGCGCGGCTGAGGCCGGAGCTCTTCGCGTAGGAAAACGCCTCATGCCAGGGGTCGAGCTTGGGGCTGGCTGGCGGTGCCGGCGGCTGGACCGGCACCGCGGCCTCGGATCCCTTGCCGGTCAGGAGCGCAGCGATGGGAGCCACGACCGAATTGGCGGCGGGGCCGATGGTTCGGCGCAGGCTAGGCATCGTCATCACCGCCGGTCGACGGGTTGGTGATGATGAAGCCCGTGCCGGCGTCGGGCTGCTCCTGGTGCAGGCCGACGATCGTGTCGTCGGGGGAGGCCTGATCCTGCAAGGTGAGCTCGAGCAGTTCGCGGTACTCGTCCGGCGTGAGTGCCTGTACTGCAGCGCGGTCGGTGACATCGACGTCTTTGCCGTTGATGTGGAAGATGTTCGCCATGTCGGTCTCTCCTGCTGCGCGCTGCGGGATGGTCAGGTTCCCATCCTGATGCGGCGCGGCGGCGGACTCAGTCAATGTCGAGCTCGACACTGTCGGCCTCGAGGTCGGGGATGGTCTGGGCGGGGTGGCTGAACGTGGCAGCGGCGGCGTGGACGGTGACGTGATCGCCCCGGTGCGTCGTCAGCCGGAGCAGCTCGGCGAGGGCGCCGTTGGCGTGGACGTTGTACGGGCCGGTGTCAGTGTCGACGCGGAAACCGACTCGTGCTCGGCGGTCGGTGAGCCGGCGGACGAGGGTGAGCGGTGTGCGGACGGTTCCTGTGATGGTGACCGCGGTGCCCGTGGGGGCGGCGGTCTGGGTGATGGTCATGGCGTTTCTCCTCAATCAATTAGTGAATGTGACATTCACTGACTATACGCCTGCGCGCCCGGTAGGGGAACCCCGTGCCTGACGTTGCTGCAGGCCTTTCTTGCTGGGTATAGGCCGGGTTTGAGGGTGTTCGCGGACATCGGAGTTGCGGAGGTCGGGTGGTCAGTCGTCGACGTTGTCCTCGGGTTCGTTGCACGCGCCGCTGTTGATGGCGTCGACACCGGCTTTGGTGAGCACCCATCCTGGTTCGATCCAGGAGTAGCGCTCGATCAGTCCGCGCCGGCGGAGGGATTGGATGGTGCCGCCGGGGATCCCCAGGCCTGCCGTGTCGAGGTAGCTCGCGCCGCCGGAGGGGGATCGACCATCGGCGATCATCCGCATGGTGACCCGTTGCGACCAGTTCAGACGCCGGGCGTTCTGTCGGCGCTTGAGCTCGGTGTTGGCGCACTGGGTGGCGTCGGCCTCGGTGGCGTGGCGGTGGGCGCAGCGCCACACCCGCTCGCCGGACTGGTGGGTGCCTTTGTCGGTGACGTGGTCGATGACGCCGCGCAGTGCGCCTCCGGGGCGCCCGGGGGTCCATGACGACCAGCTGGCGGTCAGCATGCGATCGCCGCCGTCAGCTCGGGGGAGAGGATGCCGGCCTGCTGGTCTGCGCGCACGGCTGCGCTGCAGTCCTTGCAGGTCACGTCTGCGACGGCCGTGGCTGCCGACGTCGCTTTGCGTCCGCAGTAGCCGCGTGATCCTGTGATGCCCGCCAGGCAGATCCGGGCGGTAGCTTCCTGCGTCATTGGCGGGGCCCGTCCGCGCAGCTCGAGCAGAGGTCGGCGGCACCCTCGTCGTTGGCCCACCAACAGCCGCCGAAGCATGCTCGCTCGTCGGTGCACCCGCAGACGTGACAGGTGCGCACGAGATCGAGGAGAACCTGGTCGATTCCGCCCTGGGCGCCGAGCTCCGTGCCGAGGGCTGTGACCCGGGAGATCACGTCCTCGGGTGCGTTGCTGGGGACTTGAATCGTGACGGTGACGGTAGGGGTGGTGCGGTCGTTCATGGTGGCCTTCCTGATGTCGGTGTCAGGCGGAGCGTTCGAGCTTCGGGGCTGCGGTGAGCGGCTCCAGCGCGAGGAGCCGCTGCGCCTTCTCCGCTTCGATCTCACGAGGCAGCTCCCCCTTGCGAGCACCTGAGCGGCCGTAGAGGAGGATCTTCACGCCGGTCTTGGAAACCTGCGCCTGGTCGGCGATCTCGAGGACGGCCATGCCGGATGCCATGAGCTGACGGACGTGCTGTCGGATCGGTTCGGCGGACACGCGCGGGGCCTGCGGCGCGACGCCGGACTCCCGGCGCCGGCGTCGCTCCTCGGCCAGTGAAGCGTCGGCGCACGAGGTCTCCGCAGGGCACTGGTCGCGGTCCTTGCAGCCGAGCTGATAGCCGTAAGCGGTGCCATGGTGCTGACGGGGGATCGGGGCGGTGGCCCGCTTCGCCATCCATTCGCGGTGGTAGGTGCGTCCCGCTTCGATGCACTCGGGTCGATCGCATCCGCGCGCGCGGCAGGCGTTGGTGCCGTGCGGCTGCAGCTGTCGAGGCGTGGTGGAGGTCCGCGGCCGCGGCGTTGTCTGGCGGCGCGGCTTAGTCGGCGGGGAAGGGCGCTGCTCGTCGTGTGCCGCGAGCTCGGCGGCTGCTGCTGCATGTCGCTGGGTGGCCTGCAGCAGGGCTTGCTCGATCACGCCGCCGAGGGACAGGCCGGCTCCCGTGGCGATCGTCGCCGCCTCGAGCTGCTCGGTGATGAGGGCGAGCGCCTCCCGCAGCCGGCGGCGCTCGATCTGCCAGCGGGCGAGCTCGTCGCTGCGCTGCTCGAGCGCCCGTTGATACTCGTCGACGTCTCGGCCGGGTGCTGGCTTGCGCTTCGCTCGTGGAGTGGGTGGCGCCTTCCGGGAGGGGGTGCGCTTGGCCGGAGTATCCGCTGCGCGCCGTGCTTCGCGGGCGGCTGCGCGGTCTCCTTGACGGGCATTCGCGCGTTCGGCCGCGTCGCGCTCGAGGATCTCGGCGAGGGGCACGCCGGCGTCGATCAGACGGGCGAATGAGTAGTCGCCGGAGTACCGGGAGTGGACGGTGCGGCACGGGATGACTGCGGGGCATGCTGCGCTGCGGCATCCCTGCCTGTACCCGTCCGGGGTGCCATGGGGGAAGCTGTCGTCGAGCAGGTCGAGAGTGGACATGGCGAACCCCTCAGTAGCGGAGGATGCGCGCGGTCACGAGAGTCATCAGCGCGGCTCTCTGGCTGTTGTTGAGCCGTGAGAAGTGTTTGCCGAGGATGTCGATTGCGCTCTCGAAGTCATCCGGGAGCCCGTCGAGATCACGCTTCACGCGGCGCTCGTTCGCGTCGCGCTGGTACTCGGCGCGATCGCGGGTGCGCCACTCCGAGATCTCTGCGGTGTCCTGCCAGCTGCCGGTGAGTCTGGGCCCGTGAGCGCCGCGGACGAACAGCGATTCAGGCTCGTCAGCGGGTCGGGTGATGGTGACGATCGCGCCGACCGGCACTGACAGGTATGGCTTGTAGGAGCCGATCTCTCTCTCTTCGAGAACGCCGTTGACGAGGGGACGGTACCAGTGGGCGAGCTTGCCGTTGCCCGCCTGCTTGCGTCCGATGTAGACGACTTCCTCGTCGACGATCTGCGCAGCGTCGCTCATGGTGTCCTCCGCGATAGGTGATCAGTAGTGAATGTGACATTCACTGACGTTACGCGGTGGCTCGCTCGAGCGCAAGCGTGTGGGTGTGGATCTCGGCGATGGGGAGTGGGCGCGGGCCCGGAACGGCGAGAGGTCTCGAGGGGCGCTCGAGCGGGCCTTCGAGCTCGAAGCCGCAGACGCCGCAGCTGTAGAGCCCGACGTCGGGGATGTCGTCGGAGGGGATGTACATGATCTCCGGCTCTTCGCACATGAGGCAGCGCATGGTGGACCTTCCTATTGGTGTTCGTGGAGGGGTTTGACGACGGCGGTGTAGTGGGGGTTGTTGCCCCAGGAGGTCGCGATCCGCTTGGCTCTGTCGGGGTCGTCGCCGACATAGGGGCGGTAGCTCTTCCCGGACGCCGTGTGGGTGATGACGACCTGGATGACGTCGCTGTTGTCGCGCACGGTGAGCGCGTCGACGGTGAGCGGGTGGCGCCAGACGCGGCCGCGGATGATGAAGTGGGGATGCAGCCCTCGCGCCTTCTCGGGAGTGCGCAGGGCGTCGTGCGCCCAGAGGGCGATCGGGATCTCGCCGGGAGCGCTGAACCCCATGAGTCGGCTGGGCTGGTCAAGCCCAGAGTGGACGAGGTACAGATTCCCCACGAGGATCGGCGCCGGCAGTCGCGGGTCGCTCGTGGTCGGAGTGAGGTAGATCGTGAGCAGCGTGCGTCCGGCCATGGTGTTCCTGTTCATGCGGTGCGGCGCAGGCCGGCGGCGATGATGTGCGCCTTGGTGGGGCGTGAGTAGAAGCCGAAGCTGTCGTCGTCGTCGCTGGCGGAAACGGTGGCGGTGAACTCGACAACGTCGCCGCGGCCGGCGGTTGAGATCTCGGACGGGCGGCTGCCCCAGACGCGCCAGCCCGGGCCCTGGACGAGCATCTTGACCGTGATGCCCCACTGGCTGTCGAGGGTCTTCGTCGCGAGGATCTCGCCCCGGATGATCGTGCGTCCCGTGGGGACGGGGCGACGGGCTGCCTTCTCCTGCTCGAGCTGCTCGAGCAGGGCATGCGCTTCGGTGACCTCGGCGTCGTCCAGGGTGCCGGTGTAGTCCTCGAGGCTGTCCAGCAGCTGGCCGATCCGCAGCCGCAGCGGGTTGCCGTCGCGGACGGACAGATGCGCCTCGGTGAGCTGGTCGCGCAGGCCTGGGTGAGCGAGCTCGAAGTCGGCACGCCGCGCGGCGAGGGCCTGCATGGTGTTGGCGTGCTCGGCGCGTGCCTTCGCGTGAGAGCGAGCGGTGGCGCGTGCGCTGCTGACGAGGCGACTGTGGACGCCGGACCCTTTGCATGCGAAGCAGTACGGCCGGCCCTCGCCGTCTGTGATGTAGGTGGGCGCCGTGTAGATTCCGGTGCCTCCGCACGCGCCGCAGGTCTCCTGGATGCGCTCGTTCCCCTTGCGGCCGGGGTAGGGCTCGACGTAGAAGTCGTGCCAGTCTGCGGTCGGCTGCGTCGTGGGGGTGGTGTCCATGGTTGCCTCCGGTGGTCTCTGCTGGGTATAGGCCGCAGCTGGTGCGCTTCGCGGACAGGATGTGCGGAGGCGGCGATGTCACGGCGCCGCCTCCGCTGGCGCCGACCGGTATGGGCGGGCGTCGGTCGACGCCGTAGCCGCGGGATGCCACGAACGCTGTGAGCGCTCGTCAGGCTGCGAAGTGGGCTCTGTCCCGCGGAGGGGAACGGCGCTGAGCGGTTCCCCTAGTCGGTGAGTCTGTGGTGGGCGTCTCCTCGGTGTTGGTCCGATAGTGAATGTGACATTCACAAAGATACAGTCACCCCGTGCCACCGTCAAGCGGAAGTTCCGGCGTAGCCTCAACTGCGATTCCGATCGGCGATGTGCCTGTCCGCGAACGGTTCCGATGCCGGCCTATACCTGCAGTCGGGCCACAGCGGCTCGCAGAAGAGGAGGACTCCATGCCGAGCCGTGAAGACGTCGATGACGTCCTGCAGCGTGTTGGGTTGGTGGCGATCTCGTACTACCCGGAGATCCACGTCGACGAGCCGGATTACTCGGTCGGCAACGATGCGGACTGGTGTCTTGAGCCGCTGACAGATCTCTCCGCCGAGCAGCGCCGAGAGCTGCATGAGGCGATCGGGCTGGCGATCACGAATCCCACCGCTCATCGGTACGCGCTGTTTCAGCGACTGCTAGATCTGGCGCCTGCGGATTCCTGATGGCCGGGGGCGTCGACGACTCGTCGACGCGAGCGAACGGTGCGGGCTCGTCCGACCCGCACGCGGCTTGGCTACGCGCTGGGAAGGCGCGACAGGCAGCTAAGGCCGTCGACGAGGATGCTGCAGCGCGTGACCGCGCTGAGAAGGATCGGGCCTACAAGGCTCAGTACCGCGAGCAGAATCGCGAGCGGATCCGGGCGTACAAGGCCGACTACGACGCGAAGAACCGCGACGAGATCCGGAGGAAGAACCGCGAGTACATGCGCGCCCGGTCACAGCGGATGCGCGAGCTGAAAGAGCGGCGGGAGCGTGATCGCGAGCGTGTCAGGCGGTGGACGACTGCCCATCCGGAGCAGAAACGGGCATCCATACAGCGGTGGAGGGAATCGCACCCGGAGAAGACCGCGGAGTACTCGAGGCGCTACTACGAGCGCAACCGTGAAGCTGTGCTCGAGCGCAGCCGGCGGCGCCGCGACGCGGAGCCCGAGAAGGTGGCGGCGGCGGCGCGGGACTGGCAGCAGCGCAACCGGGCGCACCTAAGCGAATGGCAGCGCGCACATCGTGCAGAGAACCGCGATGCCTACGAGCGGACGCTGCGATCGAATCGTGAGGCAAAGATGCTGCAGCGCCGGCTCAAGGCAGCGGGTCTTCCGCCGCGGAAGCTGCAGCGGACGGCGGCGAGGGAGCGGCGCGCCAATGAGGGTGCCGCGCGCGACTTCTTCGAGAGACGGCGAGCTGCGGCTGCGCGGAAGCGTCTGCGGGAGGAGTATCAGCCGCTCGATCAGAGCGCGCTCGAGGAGTGGCGGCAGCGGTCACCGTTGGCGCGGCGCCGGTCGATCGACCTGGCCCGGTTCAAGAGCCGCCTGCAGCTGGCCGTGCACCGTATCGACGTCATCCAGGAGGAAACCCGGATGGACTCGATCGCGCATCAGCTGCGCGGCAGGGGACCGCTCGACGTCGACGCAGAGCTGAGACAGCGCGTCTTCGAGGTCGCGGGCGGACGGGAGTTCCTCGCGGCCGGCGGCGACCGCCACACTGCGGCGATGTTGCTCGAGGAGACCGTGGAAGGTCTGGCCGCGCCGGCGGTCGCACCGACCGGCGCGGGAATGATCTGGGTGCCCGAACACACTCGGCGGGGCCGGGAGATCGCCGGGCACTGGCGCCGGCGCCCCGGAGGGTGACGTGCGGTGGGCGCCCCTCCGTCCGGGCGCCCACCGTGTCTCAGCTGGCTGCGAGTGCGAAGCTGCGCGCGCGCCAGCGGGGGATCTTCACGCGCATCCCGTGGTGGTCGGGGAGTCGCAGCACGTCGCGCTCGACGATCTCGAAGACGGTCTCCGTTGTGGTTTGCAGCCCGCCCGAGAAAGTGAAGTCCTCGGCGAAGCGGATGCGATCGCCGCGGCGCACGCGGGGCTTGGCCTCCGCGAGCTCGAGGTTCCCCCAGCAGCGAGCGCGCCATTCCTGTGCGTGCTCGTGGGTGGTGGGGGTGAGTGCCTCGAGCACGCGGTGGGGCGCGTGCGAGGCGCCCGGGCCCATGGTCTCGTCCATGTCCTTGTACGTGAAGTTGTAGTGGCTGCGAGGGGCGGTGGAGTACAGCGCCACGAAGGCGAAGACCTCGCCGGCGTGCGGGTGGCCGTCGTTGTAGCGCACGGCCGCGTAGAACTCGTATGGCCAGTCATAGCTTCCGGCGAGGTAGTCCGGGTCGCGACGGGTTCCGCTGGCGATGATGGTGGCGTTGGTGAAGTAGTCGGCGAAGTAGTCGCGGACGCTGACGCCGGCCTGCTTGTGAGTGGATGTGGCACCCATGGTGTCCTCCTCAATTGCTAGTGAATGTGACATTCACAGAATACGACGGGCCACCGACATCTACGACGATGGAGCCGCATCATTGCGTGAAGTAGTGCTATCTTCGTGATCAGTGAAGATGCAACATCATGCGTCTAAGAAGGGTGAATGATGATCGTGGTGAATCTGCGGAAGTCGTACCGCGAAGTTCTCTCCGGCGTGCGCGACATGGAGGATGCGACGCTGGGCTGGTGGGCGGACGTCAACGATGACGCGATCGCACGCTACGGCGACGTCGTCGTGGGGGTCTACAACGACCAGGTCGTCTCGGTCTATGACGTCACCGGGCATGAGCGTCGCGAGGATGGACGAGTGTTCTTCGAGGCGGAGGAGTCCGTCGAGTTCGCCTCGCTGCTGCACCAGAAGAGTCCTGTGAAGCCGTGGGTGAGGGGTCAGGCTCGGCCGATCCAGTACATCGAGACCGATCTGGTTCGCCATGGTGACGCTCCCGTGGAGAAACTCGACGACGGTTACCGTCGCGCGGTCGTCGCCAACTACGTGCTCACCGTCGACGCCGATGGGATCGCGACGATCGAGCCGCCGGAGGGTGGCGTTGTGATTGTCACGGCCGCGGGGCGGAACGGGGCGCTGCCCACGGTCCTGCCGCGTAGGGCGTGAGTCGATGACCACGACGCAGCACATCGGCGCCGCGGGGGAGCTGCTGGTGCAGTACCGGCTCGTGAAGCGCGGCATAGACACCGCACGGCTGACGACGGATTCCGGTGTGGATCTCGTGGCCTACGCGCCGGGCTCCGCGAGCGCGGTGACGATCCAGGTCAAGACGCAGACCGCGCCCTCGCCCTCGGGCGGGAAGGGTGCCCTGTCGGTCGGATTCTTCTTCCCGGATGATCTGCGCGCGCAGCTGCTGGCGGTCACGCTGCTCTCGTCGGATGCCGTCTGGCTGTTCACCCGTGAGGAGGCGCGCGAGCTTGCTCAACAGCACAACGCCCGTGGGGTGCGGCAGCTGTACTGGTACATGGAGGAGCGTCCAGGCCGGGGTGCGGCGGCGGCGCCGCGGCACGCGGGGGACATGGAGCCATACCTGCTCGAGCGGCGCGTGGGCGACCTGTTCGGCGTGCCGGCGATCGCGCCGGCTGGGGCCGTCGCTTCGGCTGAGGTCCGCTGATGGTTGATCGTGCGCTGGCGTTGCCGGCGTCATGGGATCGAGCCTCGCTCGAGGCGGTCGGGTTCGAGGGCTTCGTGTCCTTCGGGGATCTCGCGAGCGCGGGCGTGCCGCGTGAGGCGGGGATCTACGTCGTGCTGCGCACGGCGACCACGACGCCGGAGCTGCTCGAGCTGACGCGAGCTCGAGCGGGATCTGCCTACCCGTTAGATGACCTGATTGGGCGGTGGGTGGCGGGGACTCCAGTGGTGTACATCGGCAAGGCTGAGGCGAAGGTGGGTGGGCTGCGGAAGCGGTTGGGCCAGTTCGCCCGGAAGGGTTCGAGCCATCAGGGAGGTCGTTCGATCTGGCAGCTGGCCGATCAGGACGAGCTGCTCGTGGCCTGGGCGTTGACGCCCGGCGAGTCCGCTGAGGACGTCGAGATCCGTTACCGGGCAGCATTCGCGGACGTCTACGGTCAGTGGCCGTTCGCGAACCGGAAGCGTTGAGCCCCTCGGGGATGCGGCGAGCGCCGCGAGGGTGCCGACTGGCCGGCACCCTCGCGGCCTACGGCGGCCGGTCAGTCCTCGCCGGGGAGGGCGACGATCACGCACGCCTGTCCGGTGAGGTTGAACCCCTCGACGCTGACCTGCAGCGGCTGACGGGTGGCGGTGGTCGCCTGGCTCGGCTTGCCGGAGGGGGTCGTGTCCGGGACTCGCAGCACGTAGGTCTCACGAGGGCTGCCGTCGTTGAGTGCGGCGCGAGCCGCGGCGCGGATGACGGTGAGCACGTCCCAGAAGCGGGCGTCCTCGCTCTGCCAGTTCTCGCCGCGCGTCCACTGCACCGCGGCCGCGTAGGCGGCGCGGGTGAGGAGGACCGGCAGGGTGTAGCCGGCCTCAAGTGCAGTGGCCGGGGAGAAGTGCAGTAGCAGCCCGTCCTCGACGGCCTCCTCGGCAGTGTAGACGGCGATGATCTCTGCGCCCTCGAACGGGTTGCTCGGCTCGGTCATGGTGTCCTCCAGTGGTGCGAGTGAATGTGACATTTACACTTTAGAGGGGGCCTCCGACATCAGGACGCCCCGCCCTTGTGTAGGGATTTTTCTAAAATGTCCATTTCGCAGATGAAGTGTCCACGTGGTGTCCATATGGACATTTCGGTCGGGTGGTTCGGGTGATCTCTCCTGCAGCAAGGGGATAGCTGCTGGGCGGGAGACGTAATTCACGCACAGGCGGCCGGTTCGAGGCGGTAGGTCTCACGCGATGCCACAAACAAATCTGAGCATGGACACCACGATTTCCTCAGTACTCCGGAATACCCTAGGGGGGTAGGGGTGTTAGGGTGGGTGTCGCCGATTCTGGCGCATCACCGACGGAAGGAAACCATCATGGCCACCAGCGAGTACCAGGTCACCGGCATGACGTGCGGACACTGCGAGATGTCCATCCGTGAAGAGGTCTCCCAGATCCCCGGCGTGGACGAGATCCAGGTGAGCGCCCAGACCGGCAAGCTCGTCGTGTCTTCCACCAGTGCTCTGGATGACGCCGCCGTGCTGGCCGCGGTCGACGAGGCTGGTTACTCCGCGGTGCGCGCCTGATGAACGCTGCGGGACGACTCAGCCTGTATGGCGCCGGCGTCGTCGTGGCTTTCGGCGGGGCGTTCGGCATCGCGGCAGCTGTCGTCCCGGACAGCGCCGTCGCCAACTGGACGGCCGCGGCTGACGACAGCTCGATGGCCGATCACGCCGGCATGACCGGCGAGGACACCGCCGAGACCGCCACCATCCCCGGCGTCTCCCTCTCCGGTTACGGATACGAACTCAGCCCGATCGCCGCGCCCACCGGAACGGGCGAGTCAGGCGAGTTGAGCTTCCAGATCCTCGACGCTGACGGGACTGCGCTGACCGCGTACGAGTCCTCGCATGAGAAGGACCTGCACCTGATCGTGGTGCGCACCGATGGAACCCAGTTCCGGCACGTGCACCCCACGCTCGACGAGGCCACCGGCACCTGGACGACCTCCTGGGAGTGGACCGAAGCCGGCAGCTACCGGATCTATGCCGACTTCGTGCCGGACGTCGCCGACGGCCCCGACAAGGTCACCCTGACCCGCACGGTCGACGTCGCGGGCGCGTTCACCCCGAACCCGGCGACCGCCACGTCGACGACAAGCGAGGTCGACGGGTACACGGTCACCCTCGATGGGGACCTGACCGCGGGGGAGAGCTCCGAGCTAACCTTGTCGGTCACCCGTGACGGGCAGCCAGTCACCACCCTGCAGCCGTACCTTGGGGCCTTCGGGCACCTCGTCGCGCTGCGCGATGGGGACCTGGCCTACCTGCACGTGCACGCCGAAGGCGACGACCCGCAGGACGGCGACACCGCCGGACCCGACATCCGATTCGCGGCCGAGGCGCCTACCACCGGCCGGTACCTGCTCTACCTCGACTTCCAGGTCGACGGGCAGGTCCACACCGCCGAGTTCGTCGTGGACGCCGGGCACGGCACCGGCGACACGGACACGGACGACACACACAGCGACACGGGCGACGGTCACTGACCGCCCCGCGGTGATCTGAGAGAAGAAGGAACACCATGAGCACCACAGCCCCCGCAGAACAGACCGCGGACTCCGCCGTCGAACTCCAGATCGGCGGGATGACCTGCGCCTCCTGCGCGATGCGGATCGAGAAAAAGCTGAACAAGCTCGACGGCGTCGCCGCCACGGTCAACTACGCCACCGAGAAGGCGAAGGTCACCATCCCCGCCGGATACGACCCGGCCCTGCTGATCGCCGAGGTCGAGAAGACCGGCTACAGCGCGGCGCTTCCGGCCCCGAAGAAGGCCAAGAACGACACCGCCGAGGGCGGGGACGCGGACGATGCCGACCCGGAGCTGACCAGCCTCCGCAATCGGCTCATCGTCTCCATCGTCCTGAGCGTCCCGGTCATCGCGATGGCGATGGTCCCCGCCCTGCAGTTCACCTACTGGCAGTGGGCGTCGTTGGCGCTGGCGGCGCCGGTCATCGTGTGGGCGGCGTTCCCGTTCCACAAGGCGGCGTGGGCGAACCTCAAGCACGGCACCGCGACGATGGACACGCTCATCTCGATGGGCACGACCGCCGCGTTCCTGTGGTCGCTGTACGCGCTGTTCTTCGGCACCGCCGGCACCCCCGGGATGACGCACCCGTTCGAGCTCACCCTCGCCCCCTCGGAAGGAGCCGCGAACATCTACCTCGAAGTCGCCGCCGGGGTGACGATGTTCATCCTCGCCGGCCGCTACTTCGAGAAGCGGTCCAAGCGTCAGGCCGGCGCCGCGCTGCGCGCGCTGCTCGAGCTCGGCGCGAAGGAAGTATCCGTGCTGCGCGACGGGGTGGAGACGAAGATCCCGGTCGAGGACCTGCAGGCGGGGGACGAGTTCATCGTCCGCCCGGGCGAGAAGATCGCCACCGACGGTGTCGTGGTTTCCGGCACGTCCGCCGTGGACGCCTCCATGCTCACCGGCGAATCCGTCCCGGTCGAGGTCGCCGAAGGCGACCCCGTCACCGGAGCCACGGTGAACGCCGGCGGACGCTTGGTAGTTCGCGCCACTCGGGTCGGCTCGGACACGCAGCTGGCG
Source organism: Microbacterium sp. PI-1 (assembly GCF_004337555.1). Classification (NCBI taxonomy): domain Bacteria; kingdom Bacillati; phylum Actinomycetota; class Actinomycetes; order Micrococcales; family Microbacteriaceae; genus Microbacterium; species Microbacterium sp. PI-1. The sequence continues at coordinate 30,022 of NZ_SJYZ01000031.1, forward strand.
CAGATGGCCAAGCTCGTCGAGGACGCCCAGACCGGAAAGGCTGAGGTGCAGCGCCTGGCCGACAAGATCTCCGGCGTGTTCGTCCCGATTGCGATCCTCATCGCCGTCGTCGCGATGGGGGCATGGTTGGGTGCCGGGTTCCCTGTCGCTGCCGCGTTCACCGCCGCCGTCGCCGTGCTGGTCATCGCGTGCCCGTGCGCCCTGGGTCTTGCCACGCCGACCGCGCTGCTGGTCGGCACCGGCCGCGGCGCGCAGATGGGCATCCTGATCAAGGGCCCGGAAGTGCTGGAATCCACCCGCAAGGTCGACACCGTCGTGCTCGATAAGACCGGCACCGTCACCACCGGCAAGATGACCCTGGTCAACGTCGTCACCGAGCCGGGCACCGATGCGGACGAGCTACTCCGCCTCGCCGGTGCACTCGAAGACGCCTCCGAGCACCCCATCGCGCAGGCGATCGCGAAGGGCGCCACCCAGCAGACCGGCACCCTCCCCACCGTGGAAGGGTTCACGAACCTGGAAGGCAAGGGCGTGCAGGGTGTCGTCGACGGACACGCACTCATCGTCGGCCGGGAATCGCTGCTGGCCGAGTGGTCGCTGCGCCTGAGCGCCGAGGTTGCCGCCGCGAAGGCGCAGGCCGAAAGCGAAGGCAAGACCGTCGTCGCCGTCGGATGGGATGGTGCCGCTCGCGGCATCCTCATCGTCGCCGACACCGTCAAGCCGACCAGCAAGGAGGCCATCGCCCAGCTCAAGGCACTCGGCCTGACTCCGGTGCTGCTCACCGGCGACAACGAGGCGGTCGCCCGCCAGATCGCCGCCGAGGTCGGTATCGACCAGGTCATCGCCGAAGTCCTCCCGAAGGACAAGGTCGATGTCGTCACCCGCCTCCAAGGCGAGGGAAAGGTCGTCGCGATGGTCGGAGACGGTGTCAACGACGCCCCCGCGCTCGCGCAGGCCGACCTCGGCTTGGCGATGGGAACCGGCACCGACGTCGCGATCGAGGCCTCGGACATCACCCTGGTCCGCGGCGACCTGCGCAGCGCCGCTGACGCGATCCGGCTGTCCCGCAAGACCCTCGGCACTATCAAGACCAACCTGTTCTGGGCCTTCGCCTACAACACGGCCGCGATCCCGGTCGCAGCCCTCGGTCTCCTCAACCCGATGCTCGCCGGTGCCGCCATGGCACTGTCCAGCGTGTTCGTCGTGGGCAACAGCCTGCGTCTGCGCGGATTCAAGAGCATCGCCCGCTGACCGGGCAACCCGGCAGCACCTACCACCCACATCGGAAGGAACACCACCCATGTCCAGCTGTTGCAGCACCAGCGCCCCCGCCCCCGGCGGCCGTGAGAACCTCCTCGACGCCGCCGGTGGCGCCGACATGACCACCTGCCCCGTGATGGAGGGCACCCCGGTCAACAAGGCCACCGCCGTGGCGGCCGGCCTGTTCCGCGACTACGAGGGCGAGCGGTACTACTTCTGCTGCGCCGGCTGCGGTCCCGCGTTCGACGCGGACCCGGCCCGCTACGCCGCCGCCATGGCCTGAGCCTCACTCCCGGTGCCCACACACCCCGTGCGGGCACCGGGAGACCGGACCCTTCATGACCTCCACCATCGCGGCCGCCCGCGAACCGGGCTACATCACCGACCCCCGCACCTACCGGAACCGGCTGCGCCGTCTGGAAGGGCAGATTCGCGGGCTCACCGGGATGATCGAGCAGGAACGCCCCTGCATCGATACCCTCACCCAGATCTCCGCCACCCAACGCGCGCTCCAGGGTGTCGGTCTCGCCCTGCTGACGGACTACCTGCGCCACGCGCACGCCACCGGCACCCTCACCGACGACACCGTCCTTGATGCCGCCTCGACCGCGATCACCCAGCTGATCCGGTCCTGACCCTGCCCTCCTCGCAGCGCCGCGACCCCCGTACCCCGGAAGCGAACTGCACCTCATGCCCACCCACCATGTCCTCATCCTCGGGGCAGGAGCAGCCGGCGTCGCCGCCGCAACAGCCCTCGCCCGCCACGAGGACATCCACGTCACCCTGGTCGGCAGAACCCACGAGACCCCGTACATCCGGATGCACATCACCGGCGTCGCGTTCGGTCCCACCTTGCCCGAGACCATCCACGCGCCGCTCCCGCCCGTCACCGTGCTGGCAGACACCGCCACCCACCTCGACCCGATCAGCCGCATCGTGCACCTCGCCTCCGGCGCACAGTTGCGCTACGACGCGGTCATCATCGCCACCGGCAGCCGCCCGGACACCCTCACCCCGGGCCTGCCCGGGCGGCACACTCCCGCTGCACGGCACCAGGTCGTCACCCTGCACAGCATCCAGGACGCCCAACAGATCCGAGAACACCTCACCCGCACCGCCGGGCCGTCCCGGGTCGCGATCTACGGCGGCGGATTCACCGGCGCGGAGACCGCGTCCGCACTCCACGCCGCCGGACATCACGTCGCCCTCATCAGCCGCTCCCGCATCCCCGGGCGGGCCTCCTTCGGCGCGCAGATCGCCGCCCACATCACCGGCATCCATCGCGGCAAAATCACCACATTCCTGGGCCGCACGATCACCGCCGTCCGTGACAGGAGCCCGCTGCTGGGGATCACCCTGGATGACACCACCACGCTCTCCGCCGACCTGCTCATCACCGCCCTCGGCAACGCCCCCACCGCACCGGGACCGTTCTCTTCCGGGGTGCCTGTCGATGACCGGCTGCGGAGCACTGCCCCGCACGTGTACGCGGCCGGCAGCACCGCCATACACCGCGACGACCACCTCGGGATCTGGCGCCTGGATCACTGGGCCGACGCGGCCGCGCAAGGACAGCACGCCGCCGCCGCGGTGCTCCACGACCGCACCGGCGCCGCCGACCCGGGACCCTACCGTCCTCGTAGCTCCTACACGTCACTGATCCACGGCACCGCCATCACCGGCATCGGGTACACCATGACGCCCGCCACCGAAGGACAGGGCCCAGGACCCGGCACCCTCGTCACGCACACGCTCAACGGTGCTCTGGTGGGGGTGAGCGGTGTCGACGCGGTCGCCACCGTCCACGAAACCGCCCAGCACCTGCACGAGAGCGCCGCATGACCGCCGCCACCCCTGTGACCCCGGCCACTCGTGCCCGCGGCGGGTTCTGTCTCGCCGTGACCGGCACCGTCGTGCTAATGGCGGCCGCGTCGGCGCCTTCCCCGTTCTACCCGCAACTCACCGAGCAGCTCCAGCTGCCCCCGGTGGCCACCACTCTTATCTTCGCGATCTACGCCATCCCGCTGCTGCTCGCACTGCTGACGCTCGGGTCGCTTTCTGACCGGGTCGGGCGTCGCGGCATCCTCACCGTCGGATCGGTGGCCCTGTCGGTGAGCCTGCTGATGTTCTGGGCCGCCGATTCCTTCCTGCTGCTGCTCGCCGCCCGCGCCCTGCAAGGCCTGGCGGCGGGACTGCTGGTCCCGGTTCTGAACGCCATGATGGTCGACCACGAACCCTCCCGCTGGCTGGGGGCGGCCGCGCTGGCCAACACCGTGGCCCCCATGGCCGGTCTCGGGCTCGGGGCGCTCACCGCCGCTGGACTGCTGGACCTACCCGGCATCGACGCGGGCACCATCTTTCTGCTCCTCGCCGCGGTGTTCCCTCTCCTCGCCGCCACCGCCTGGACCATTCCCACCCCACCCGTCCTTCCCGGGGACGCGGGACCGGACCCACGGGCCCGGCGGGTCTCGGCGGCGACGCGGCGGATCATCGTCTCGGTCGCCCCCGCCATCATCGCCGGGTGGGTCACCAACGGTCTGTTCCTCGCCCTGGGACCGGGGATCATCGCCACCCGGTTCCACGCCGACACCTACCTGCACCAGGCCGGGTCCATCATCATCCTCGCCGCGGCCGGGGTGGTCGCCGCCACCGCACTGCAGGGGGCCACCGCCCGGCGGATCAGCGTGTTCGGGGCCGTGTCTCTCGGCGCAGGCACCGTGCTCAGCCTCGCCGCGCTGGCCGTGCCAACTCTGCCCGGGTACCTCGCCAGTGTCGCGGTCGTGGGTGCCGGGTTCGGGACTGCCTTCATGGGCGCGATGCGCACCCTGCTGCCGCACGTCGACCCCGGGCAGCGCGCCACCGTTATGGCCGTGATCTACACGATCTCCTACCTCGCGATGTCCGTCCCCGTCGTGCTGGCCGGCTTCCTCGTCCCCGCTCTCACCCTCCCTGGAGCCGCGGCCGTGTTGGGGGGAGTGGTGGTGCTGCTCAGCATCACCGCCACCCTCACCCACCTGCGCACCCCCACGGAGCTCACACCGCCCGCCACGCAACATCGACCGAAAGGGACCCGCCG
>NZ_SJYZ01000032.1:0-28596 GCF_004337555.1 Microbacterium sp. PI-1
ACCGTATGGCGAGCCGGATCCTCGACCTAGGCGGCATCGGCTGACGGATCAGTGGAACTGTGCGGCCTCGGTGGAGCCGGCCAGGGCGAGGGTCGCGCTTTCGGGGTTGAGCGCGGTGGAGATGACGTCGAAGTATCCGGTGCCCGCCTCGCGCTGGTGCTTGGTGGCGGTGTAGCCGTGGGCTTCGGCGGCGAACTCGGCTTCCTGCAGCTCCACGTAGGCGCTCATGGCGCGATCGGCGTAGCCGCGGGCGAGGTCGAACATCGAGTGGTTCAGGGCGTGGAAGCCGGCCAGGGTGATGAACTGGAACTTGTAGCCCAGGTCTGCCAACTCCTGCTGGAACGTCGCGATCTCGGCGTCCGACAGGTGCTTCTTCCAGTTGAAGCTCGGCGAGCAGTTGTAGGCCAGGAGCTTACCGGGGAACTGTGCGTGGATGGCCGCGGCGAAGTCCCGGGCGAGCTGGATGTCGGGCTCGCCCGTCTCGACCCACAGCAGATCGGCGTAGGGGGCGAAGGCGAGACCGCGGCTGATGACCGACTCCAGGCCGGGGCGGATCCGGTAGAACCCCTCGGTGGTGCGCTCGCCGGTGGTGAACTCCTGGTCGCGCTCGTCGACGTCGCTGGTGAGCAGGTCGGCGGCGAGGGCGTCCGTGCGGGCGATGATCACGGTCGGGACCCCTGCCACGTCGGCCGCGAGGCGAGCGGCGTTCAGGGTGCGGATGTGCTGCTGGGTGGGCACGAGCACCTTGCCGCCGAGGTGGCCGCACTTCTTCTCGCTGGCCAGCTGGTCCTCCCAGTGGATGCCGGCAGCACCGGACTGGATGAGCGACTGTGCGAGCTCGTACGCGTTGAGGGGTCCGCCGAAGCCGGCCTCCGCGTCGGCGACGATCGGGGCGAGCCAGTCCTGGGTGGTCTCGCCCTCCGCGTGCTCGAGCTGGTCCTGACGCAGGAGCGCGTTGTTGATGCGGCGCACGACGGCCGGCACCGAGTTCGCGGGGTAGAGCGACTGGTCGGGGTAGGTCTGTCCGGCCAGGTTGCCGTCGGCGGCGACCTGCCATCCGGAGAGGTAGATGGCCTTGAGGCCGGCGCGCACCTGCTGCACGGCCTGGCCGCCCGTGTAGGCGCCGAGTGCCCGGACGTAGTCCTCGGTGTGCAGGAGGTTCCAGAGGTTGTCGGCGCCTCGGTGGGCGAGCGTGGCCTCTTCGCGGACCGAACCCCGGATGCGGATGACGTCCTCCGCCGAGTACGTGCGCTCGACGCCGTCCCACCGGGGATCGGTGTCCCAGATCTCCTGGAGTTCAGCGGCCGTCTGAACCTGGTCGCCGGCTCGCAGACCGGCGGGGCGGGGCGTCGGGGTGTGGGCGGTGTTCGTCATGGTGTCTCCTCGGTGGATCCGGCTGCGGTGCCGGTGTGGCGTGGTTCCACTGTGCGTGAAGTTCAGGCATCTGAACGACCGATTCCACGCAGAAGTTTCGTCATTCTTCTGCTTCTGTGACAGAATCGCCTCCACTCGCTCCGACCATCGGCGGTCGAAGTGCGAAAACGCGCCGGAAGTGCCTCGTGGAGGGGCGTTTCTGATCCCGCACGGGGTGCGAGCACGAGGCGAGCAAAAGAGGAGTGGGATGGATACCGCAGAAGAGACCGACGCCCTCACGATCGGTCGACGCATCCGACAGTTGCGCACCGCGCGCGGGATGACGCTCGACGACCTCGCCTCGGCGGTCGATCGCGCCCCCAGCCAGATGTCGATGATCGAGACCGGCAAGCGAGAGCCGAAGCTCACGCAGCTGCAGGCGATCGCCCGCGCGCTCGGCGTCACCATCGACGCGCTGCTGGAGGGGGAGCCGCTCGACGAACGCAGCGCGGTCGAGATCGCGCTGGAGCGGGCGATGAAGGGACAGACGTTCCAGGCCCTCGGCATCGAGCCGTTCCGGATCGCGAAGAGCGTGCCGACCGACGCGTTGAAGGCGCTGCTGGCGCTGCACGGCGAGATCGACCGGCTCAAGGACGAGCGGGCCGCCACCCCGGAGGAGGCCCGGCGGGCGAACGTCGAGCTGCGGCACCTCATGCGTCGTCAGGACAACCATTTCGCCGACCTCGAGGCGAAGGCCGCGGAGATCCTCACCGCCGTCGGGCACCCCGGTGGCCCCCTCACCCAGCGCACCGCCTCCGAGATCGCGGCGTACCTCGGGTTCACGTTGCACTACGCGCCCGACCTGCCGCAGACCACCCGCAGCGTCGCGGACCTCGCGAACGGAAGACTGTACCTGTCCAGCAGCGTGCCGGCCAAGGGGGATGCCCGCACCGCGGTGCTGCAGGCGCTGTCGAGCCGCATCCTCGGGCACTCCGAGCCGCGCAGCTACGCCGAGTTCCTGCGGCAGCGCGTCGAGACCAACTACCTCACCGGGGCGCTCCTCATCCCCGAGGGGCACGTGGTCCCGGCGCTGAAAGACGCCAAGCAACGGCGGGCGATCTCGATCGAGGATCTGCGCGACGCGTACTCGGTGTCGTACGAGACGGCGGCGCATCGCTTCACGAACCTCGCGACGCGGCATCTCGACATCCCGGTGCACTTCCTCAAGGTGCACGAGTCGGGCACGATCACGAAGGCGTACGAGAACGACGACGTGAACTTCCCCACCGACCGTCTCGGGGCGATCGAGGGACAGATGTGCTGCCGCAAGTGGACGTCGCGAGTGGTGTTCGACGAGGACGACCGCTTCAACCCGTACTACCAGTACACCGATACCGGCAACGGGACGTACTGGTGCACCGCGCGGGTCGAGGCGTCGAGCGAGGGGCTGCACTCGGTCAGCGTGGGCGTGCGCTTCGATGACACGCGGTGGTTCGTCGGGCGCGACACCTCGCACCGCGGTGTCTCGAAGCACTCCGTCGAGGTCTGCTGTCGACGGGCACCTGCCGAGCTGGAGGAGCGCTGGCGCGAGAACTCCTGGCCCAATGTGAAGACTCCGCGCACGCTGCTGGCGACCCTGCCGACCGGGTCGTTCCCCGGCGTCGACACGACCGACGTGTACGAGTTCCTGGAGGCCCACGCCCCTCGCTGAGTCCCTGCCGCCCTTTCGCGGTTCGTCAAAAGTTAGTTCGATCTTGCTTAGTCAATCTTGACTATGTTACTTTCATCGAGCCATCAACGACGAACGGCCGAGAAGGGACCCTCATGGCTACTTCCTCTGCGGAAACCCGATTCCGCATCACTGCCACCCTGACGTGCGTTCTCGCCGCCACGCTGACGCTCGGAGCATGCTCCGCGCAGACGCCAGGCGGCGATACCGCCCCCACGAGTGCGAGCGACACCGACGCCTGCAAGCGGAATCAGGATGCCGGCACCATCACCTACATCTCCGGTTACGGCTACTCCGCCAGCGCCGGGCAGCTCGACGTGTTCCTCGCCGAGGAGCTGGGCTACTTCGACGATCTCTGCCTGGACGTGGAGATCAACGCCTCCGGTGCGAACGGGCAGCAGCTCGTGGCATCCGGCCAGGCGCAGTTCACCGCTCTCGGCTCCGCATCCGATGTGATGCTGGCAGCGGCGAACAGCAAGAACCTCACGGCGGTCGCGACCTACGGCACCACCCCGCCGTTCTCGATCTTCGGCAACGAGAAGCTCGAGAGCCTCACCGACCTCGAGGGGGGATCGCTCGGATACTTCATCAACCTGACCCCGATCGCCTCGGCCATGCTCGATGAGGCCGGTGTCGACGTCTCGAAGGTCGAGATGGTCAAGATGACCAACTACGACCCGACCGTCGTCGTGCGTGAGCAGGTCGACGCCATCGTCGGCTACGCGTCCAACCAGCCGCAGTCGCTCAAGGCGCAGGGCCTGCCGTTCAGCGAGTTCCTCCCCTCCGACCTCGGGGTCGAGGGCACGTACAACGTGATGGAGGTCAACTCCCGCTTCCTCGACGAGCACCGCGAGGTCGCCGCGGACTTCATGCGGGCGAGTCTCAAGGCGCTGCAGTACTGCCTGGACGAGTCGGATGCCTGCATCGACACGCTCGCGAAGCTGGCCGAGGACAACAATCAGGGCGCCGCGTTCCCCCGCGATCAGCTCGCCCGCACGTGGGAAGTGGAGTCCGCATGGGTCCGGGAGAGCGCCGGCGGTAACCCCGGCGTGCAGAACGAGTCCATGTGGGAGCCCGAGTACGCCCTCGTGAAGAAGTACGGCGGCGTCAAGGACCTGCCCGCGATCGCCGACATGATGGACGCCGACCTGGTCGCCGACCTCTACGACGGCGACACTCTGACATGGCCGGCGAAGTGATGTCGGTCGCACAGGGCACGGGCGTCGAGGTCAGGAACGTCTCGAAGTCGTTCGGCGTCGACGGCGCCGAGGTCACGGTGCTCGACGACGTGAACCTCACGATCGGCATGGGCGAGTTCGTGTCGGTGATCGGCCCGAGCGGCTGCGGCAAGTCCACGCTGCTCAAGGTCGTCGCCGGTCTCCTCGAGGCCGATTCCGGCACGGTCACGATCGACGGTGAGAGCGTCACGGCGGCATCGCGGGACAAGAAGATCGGCCTCGTGCCGCAGTCGCCCGCGCTGCTGCCGTGGAAGACCGTGCGCGAGAACGTCGAGCTCCCGGTGCGCATCAACGCCAAGGCGAACGCCGGAAGGGCTCTGCGCGACCCGGCGGAGCTGCTGTCGACGTTCGGTCTCGGCCAGGCGATGACGAAGTACCCCGGGCAGCTGTCCGGCGGCATGCAGCAGCGTGCCGCGATCGCCAGGGCCTTCGTGTTCGACCCCGCCATCATGTTGATGGACGAGCCGTTCTCGGCCCTCGACGAGATGAACCGGGACCTGCAGCGCATCGCCCTCCTGGAGTTCTGGCAGTCCAACCGGAAGGCCGTCATGTTCGTCACGCACTCCGTGCCGGAGGCGATCATGCTCTCCGACCGCATCGTGGTGATGGCCGCCCACCCGGGGCGCATCGCCCAGGTGATCGACGTCGACCTCCCGCGGCCGCGCACCGAGGAGGCCTATGCGACGGACGAGTTCCGCGAGCTGGAGGCAGTCGTGCGCGGTGCGCTGCGCGCGCAGACGGAGAAGGCCCATGTCTGAGCTGACGATGAGAGACACCACCGCGACCCTCGCGACCGCCCGCCTGAGGGCCCAGCCGCGCCGGGGCGTCCCGCCGTGGCTGCGCTGGGGGGCGTGGGGTCCCACCCTGATCACCTTCGTGATCGCCGCACTGCTGTGGCAGATCGTGGCCTGGACCAACCCGTATGTGCTTCCGACGCTCGAGGCGATCGGCGGGAGTCTCGTCGACGATGCCGGCATGTACTGGTCGAACTTCCTCGTCACCCTGCTCGAGGTCGTGGTCGGTGCCGCCGCAGGCATCCTCGCCGGCTTCCTGCTGGCGGTGGTGATGACGGAGTTCCAGATCATCGAACGGGCCGTGATGCCGCTCGTGATCATCGTGATGGTGACGCCGATCGTGGCGATCGCCCCGGCGCTGGTCGTGGCCTTCGGCTTCGGGATGGTCCCGAAGTTCATCGTGACCGGGCTCGTGGTCTTCTTCCCGATGCTGGTGAACTCGCTCGCCGGTCTGCGTGATGTCGACCAGAAGGCGCTCGACGTCTTCAAGACGCTGCACGCCTCGCGGTGGGAGATCTTCCGCGAGCTGCGCTTCCCCGGCAGCATGCCCTACGTGTTCGCGGGGCTCCGCATCGCCCTGCCGCTCGCGGTCGTCGGCGCGGCGGTCGCCGAGTTCGTCGCGGCAGGTCAGCAGGCCGGCCTCGGTTCGCTCGTGACCACCTCGGCCGCGCAGGCGAACCTGCCCGTCACCTGGGCCAGTATCGCCCTGCTGTGTCTGCTCGGTGTGCTGCTGATCATCGTCCTCGCCCTGGTGCGCAAGCGCGTGCTCTGGTGGAGCGACGGCGAGGTCACCGCCAAGGGCTGACGCCGCACCCCCATCCCGGGACGGGGTCCCCCGACCCGTCCCGGGGTTCCTCCGGCGTGCCCGGAACCACCCCAGAACGACCAGAACCACCCACAAGGAAGGCACCCGCACATGACCGATCAGAACACCGTCAAGCCGCTGCGTCTCGGCCTCTTCGAGAACGCCCAGGCGAACGACTCCGGCACGGCGACCTGGCGACACCCCGACAACGGGCGCTACCTGTTCGACAAGCTCGAGTACTGGCGCGACACCGCGCGGATGGTCGAGGACGCGGGGTTCGACTTCCTCTTCCTCGCGGATGCCTGGGGCTGGGCCGACGTCGCCGGCGAGCGTCCCGACATCTGCTCGGTGGAGGGGCTGGACCTGCCGCGCCTCGACCCCGCGATCATCCTCGCCGCCCTCATCCCGGAGACCACGCGACTGGGACTCGTCGCCACGGGGTCGACGCTGCTGGAGCCGCCCTATGCCTTCGCGCGCCGCATGGCGACGCTCGACATCCTCTCCGGCGGACGCATCGGCTGGAACGTCGTCACCACGGGCACCGCCGACACCGCGGTGCAGGGCTTCGGTGTGCCGATGGTCGGCCACGACGAGCGCTACCTCATGGCCGACGACTTCATGCAGGTCGTGTACAAGCTGTGGGAACAGGCCTGGGAGGAGGGCGCGCTGGAGCGCGACAAGTCCGGCCGCTTCGCCGATCCGTCCAAGGTGCACCGCATCGCGCACGACGGCCCCTACTTCCGCTCGCACGGCTACGGCAACACCTCGCGCTCGCCGCAGGGCACCCCGGTGCTGTTCCAGGCCGGTGCGTCACCCGCAGGCCGCGAGTTCGGAGGCAAGCACGGGGAGGCGATCTTCGTCGGCAGCGGCTCGGTCGAGCAGCTCCGTGCCCACTCCGCCGCGATCCGTGAGGAGGCGGTCAAGAACGGCCGCGCGGCCGACGAGGTGAAGATCATGTCGGCGTTCGCCGCGATCGTCGGCAGCACGGAGGAGGAGGCGCAGCGCAAGTACGCCGAGGTCGCCGATGCGCAGAACCCCGACGTCACGGTCGCCTCGTACGCCTGGTTCACCGGGCTCGACCTCTCGGCCTACGCGCCGAGCACCCCGATGTCGGAGCTGAGCACCGAGCTGTCGCAGACGCAGGTGGCCCGCTTCGCCGACAAGACCGTGGGCGACGTGCTCGGCGACTGGCACGCGCACGGCGTCGGTGCCCGCCCGATCGTGGGCACCCCCGAGCAGGTGGCGGACCGGATGATCGAGCTCGCCGACGGCGCCGACCTCGACGGCTTCCTGTTCGCCCCCGTCATCCCGCCGGCCTCGACCGTCGACTTCATCGAGCACGTGCTGCCGATCCTCAAGGAGCGCGGTGCGGTGGTCGAACCCTCGTCCGAGCCGCAGTCGCTGCGTGAGCGTCTGATCGGCACGCCCACTCCTGCGCTCGCCGACTCGCACACGGGCTCGCAGTACCGGCGGACGATGTCGCGTGTCTGACACCCGCACCGGTGTCGCCGTGGTGGGGAGCGCGAACCTCGACCTGGTCGTCGAGGTATCGCGCCCCCCGCTCGTCGGCGAGACCCTGCTCGGTCGAGCCGGCGGACGCTTCTCCGGAGGGAAGGGCTTGAATCAGGCCGTCTCCGCCGCGCGCAGCGGCTCGCGTACCCGCTTCTGCGCGGTCGTCGGGCAGGACGAGGCCGCTGACGTGCTCGAGCGAACGCTGTCGGACGCCGGCGTGACGACTGTCCTGCGCCGCAGCGCCGCGGCTCCCACCGGGGTTGCCCACGTGCTGGCCTTCGCCGACGGAGACAACAGCATCATCGTGGCTGCCGGCGCGAACACCGAGCTCGACGCGGACGATGCGATCGCCGGGATCGAGGGCGCAGCGGTCGTGCTCGCTCAACTGGAGGTGCCGGCCGCGAGCGTGTCCGCCGCGCTGCATGCGGGACGGATGGCCGGCGCGCTGACGATCCTCAACGCCGCGCCCGCCCACCCTGCGGCGGTCGAGATGCTCCCCGATGTCGATGTGCTGGTGGTGAACGAGACGGAGTGCGCCGAGCTCGGCGGTATCGACCGGCTGCATGCGGCGGGTGCACGGACCATCGTGCTCACCCAGGGCGCCGGGGGAGTGCTCCTCCACCGCGCGGGGCGCGACCCCCTGCACACCGAAGCCTTCCGGATCGACCCGGTCGACACGACCGGGGCCGGCGACGCGTTCTGCGGGGCCCTCGCCGCGGCCCTCGCCCGCGGCGACGGGATCGAGGAAGCCCTGATCGGCGCCTCCGCGGCTGGAGCCATCGTGGCCCAGCGCCGCGGGGCGACCACCGCGGCCTTGTCCGCCGAGTCGATCGCGACGCTCGTCGCCTCGCGCTGAGTCGCTACTCCGTGCGGGCGGCGTCGTCGTCCGTGCTCACCGTCTCGCCGGCGAAGGTGTATTCGCCGCCGCGGAGGCGCTCCAGCAGGTCGAGCAGCCACTGCTTCTCGGCAGTGAGGCGGGCGGTGGAGAGATCGAAGATCTCGCGTACGTACTTCGGGGTCGTCTCGGAGCGCAGCGTGTCCTGCACGTCGAAGCCGTTCTGAGTGATGATCGCGTCGCTCTTGATGAGGCGATGTTCGAGGCCGGCGATGACCTCCTGCCGGCTCAGCACGAACATGAACGAGGCGACGGTCATGATGGCCTGGGTGTCGAAGGCGGCGACGTTCCAGAGGTTCTCCCGCAGCATCCGCTGGAGCTCGACCTCGCCGGACGGTGTGATGCGATAGGTCGTGCGCGCGGGGCGCTTGCCCTCGGCCTCGGTGCCGCTCTCGGCGATGTAGCCGTCGACCTCGAGGGCGCGCAGGGCGTTGTAGATGGATCCGGGCTGGATGTGCGCCCACTCGTCGACATGCCACGTCATGAGCTCTCGGCGGAGGAAATACCCGTGTACGGGTTGGAACTGCTTCACGGCGCCGAGGACGACGAGGCGGGTGGTCGACATGCCCCTCATGCTAACGGCTGGGGTCCAAGATTCCGGTTGTTTGCATGATCAAAGTTGCCTATTATCGAAACTAGTCAAAGTTGACTAACGAAAGGAAGCCGAAATGACGTCTGCCGTGACCGAAGCCCTCCCGCGCGACCTCGCCCTCCGCCGGGCGTTCTCGGTATACCCGACCGGCGTCGTCGCCCTCGCTGCGCACATCGACGATCGGGCTGTGGGGATGGCGGTCAACTCCTTCACGTCGATCTCGCTCGAACCGGCGCTCGTCGCCATCAGCGCGGCGCGCACCTCGAAGACCTGGCCGGTGCTGCGCGAGGTCCCCGAACTCGGCATGAGTGTGCTGGCCGCGCACCACGAGCCGCTCAGTCGTTCGCTGTCGGCGCGTGAGGGAGACCGGTTCGGCGGTCACGAGTGGCAGCGCACCGACGGTGGGGCCGTGCTCATCTCGGATGCCGCGCTCTGGCTCACCTGCCGCCTGCACAGCACATTCGATGGCGGGGATCACGAGATCGCGCTGTACGAGATCGCCGATCTCACGCTGTTCGACGACGTCGAGCCCCTCGTCTTCCACCAGAGCCGCTATCGCGCCATCGCCGCCCCCGAGAGCGCGTGAGCGCTCAGCCGCTCGGGGCGATCGCCGGCCTCGTCGTCCCCGGTGACGGTCGGGGACGGGAGCTCGGCTTCCCGACGGCGAACCTGGAGCTCGCGGACGACAGCCTCCCCGACGACGGCATCTACGCGGCATGGGTCCGGATCGATGGAGCCGCGCATCCCTGGGCGGCGAGCGTCAGCGTCGGAGCGAACCCGACCTTCGACGGCGACCGTGAGCGGCGGGTCGAGGTGCATCTGCACGACGCGGACATCGACCTGTACGGCCGACGATTGGATGTGACCCTGATCGCGCTGCTGCGTCCGATGCTCCGATTCGACCGCGTCGACGACCTGATCGCCCAGACCGCGGAGGATGTGGTCCGCTGCCGCTCCGTGTTGGGCGCGCCGCCGATCGGTCCTGGCTGATCGTTCCGGTCGCACTCTCTCTCGGAAAAGCGCCGGATTGGCGGCACGAACTGCGACCGGAACGACTTGCCAGGGCTCAGTCGCGAGCGGTCTGCAGAATCGTCCAGAGCTCCGCGCGCGCGGGAAAGGTCGACAGATCGATGTCGAGCAGCGCACCCGCATGGGCGATGCGGGAGCGCAGCGTGTGCCGATGCACCCCGAGTGCGATCGCGGCGGATTCGGCCTTGGCGTCGTGCTCCAACCAGGTGCGCAGCGAGCGCTCGAGCTCGGCGTCGGTGCGGGCATCGTGTTCGCGGATCGGTGCGAGGCGTGATTCCGCGACCAGGCGTGCCTCATCCGTCGCGAGTGCGGTGAGGATGCGGGAACCGACGGTGTCGGCATAGCGTGCGACGCCGTGGGTGCCCTGTTGCCGCAGTGCGGTGAGTGCCTGAGCGTGCGCCCGGGAGAAGGAGCTGTACCCCTCGGGCTCGGAGACGCCGATGCGGATGCCGAAGCGCGCGGCCGCCTCATCGAGCAGGGACTCATCACCGACGGAGAGGCACATCGTCACGCCGTCCTCGGACTCGGCCAGGAAGACGGCGGTGCCGTGCTCGACCCGGTTCCGCTCCCACCAGTCCGCGAGCGGGCCGGCCGGGGCATCGGCGGCGACAGCCACGACCACCGGAGCGGGCGGCATGCTCCCCAGAACTCTTCTGGCCAGGCCCGGGTCGTCGGCGAGGAGCGAGCCGAGGAGCTGTGCATGCAGGCGTCGGCGGCTCCGTGCGAGCTGTTCGCTCTGCTCCATCGCGAGTCCGGCCATCGCGATCACCGATGTCACGACCGACCGTGCTTCCGGGTCCAGCGCGTCGATGGCGAGGGCGATCACCCCGCGCAGATGCCCGCCGCGACCGACGGTGAACAGCATGAACGTATGCTCGCCGAGGACCAGCGACTGCCCGGCTTCGAGCCCACGGGTGAGGATCTCCATCACCCGCTCGCCCAGGGCGTCGCGCACCTCGGTGTCGAGGCGGTCCCGGGGGTGGGAGGCGACGACCGTTCCCGCGGCGTCGAACATCCCCGCCCAGACCTCGAGCCGTCGTCCGAGTTCCGCGATCGTCGCATCGAGACCGCTCGGGCGCAGGGCTGCGAGGGCGAGGGCGCGCTGTGTGTCCAGCGCCCAGGATCGGCGGGCATAGGCCTGCGCGGCGATCGCCTCGGAGTGGGCGCGGGCGACCGCGATGAACGGTGTGCGGTACGGCACGGTGAACAGGGGCATGCCGTGCGTGGCGCAGGCGGTGACCAGCTCGTCCGGAACGCCCGAGCGGTGCACCTCGGTGCCGAAACCGAGTCCGAGGACACCCCGATCGGCGAGGCGACCGACGTAGGTGTCGATGCCGACGGCCTCGTCGAACTGTGTGCCGGTGGTCAGCAGGGCGAGGTCTTCCGAGAGGAACGGTGTCGGATCGGCCAGGTCCGAGCTGTGCACCCAGCGCAGGGGACGGTCGAGAGCTCCGTCCGCCAGCTCGGCCTCGCGGGGGACGAGTGCGAGTCCGAGATCGCGGCGACGCAGCAGGGCGCGCAGTGTCGGCTGCTCGGTCGTGGGCACGGCGCGTCCTCCCGCATGTACAAGGTGGCGAATTCTTCTTCTAGATTGTACGCGTCGGCGAGTGCGGGGGTCTTCGGCACCGCCGTACGCTCGCGATCATGGCACTCCTCGACACCGCAGCCCCCGCAGTCCCTCTCGGCGGACCCGACCTCCCGCAGGAGCGTCGTCTGGTCACGGACCTCCCCGGGCCCCGCTCGGCCGAGGTGCTCGCGCGCAAGGCGGATGCCGTGGCAGCGGGTGTCGGCCACACCGTGCCGATCGCCGCCGTCGCGGCCGGCGGCGGAGTCGTCGTCGATGCCGACGGGAACTCCCTCATCGACCTCGGCTCGGGCATCGCCGTGACCACGGTCGGCAACGCGCACCCGAAGGTCGCCGCCGCCGTCGCCGCCCAGGCCGCGCAGTTCACCCACACCTGCTTCATGATCTCGCCCTACGAGTCGTACGTCGACGTCGCCGAAGCGCTCAACCGCGTCACCCCCGGTGGATTCGCCAAGAAGAGCGCCCTGTTCAATTCGGGAGCGGAGGCGGTCGAGAACGCCATCAAGATCGCCCGCAAGCACACCGGCCGCCAGGCGGTCGTCGCCTTCGACCACGGCTACCACGGCCGAACGAACCTGACCATGGCGCTCACCGCCAAGTCGATGCCCTACAAGAGCGGGTTCGGTCCGTTCGCCCCCGAGGTCTACCGCGCGCCGATGTCGTACCCGTTCCGTGACGGGCTCGAGGGTGGCGAGGCCGCTGCCCGCGTGATCCTCCAGCTCGAGAAGCAGATCGGCGCCGACAACCTGGCCGCGGTCATCATCGAGCCGATCCAGGGCGAGGGCGGCTTCATCGTCCCCGCCGACGGCTTCCTGCCGGCGATCGTCGACTGGTGCCGCGCGAACGGCGTCGTCTTCATCGCCGACGAGGTGCAGACCGGATTCGCCCGCACGGGGCACATGTTCGCGAGCGAGATCTTCGGCATCGAGCCCGACCTGATCACCACCGCCAAGGGGATCGCCGGCGGTCTTCCGCTCGCCGCCGTCACCGGCCGCGCGGAGATCATGGACGCCTCGCACTCCGGTGGTCTGGGCGGCACCTACGGCGGGAACCCGATCGCGTGCGCCGCGGCGCTCGCGTCGATCGGCGTGTTCGAGAACGACGGGGTGATCGAGCGTGCCCGGGAGATCGGCACGATCCTCATGGACCGCCTCACCGCGATCCAGGAGAGCGACCCTCGCATCGGCGACATCCGTGGCCACGGTGCGATGATCGCGGCCGAGTTCGTCGACCCCGAGACCAAGGCACCGAACGCCGCTCTCACGGCCGCGGTCGCCAAGGCCTGCATCGCGCAGGGCGTCATCGTCCTCACCTGCGGAACTTACGGCAACGTCATCCGCTTCCTTCCTCCGCTCTCGATCGGCGACGACCTGCTGAACGAAGGCCTCGACGTCGTGGCCGCCGCCCTCGCCGCGGCCACGGAATGATGTGCAGGCCGCGCCTCCGCGTGGCCTGACCCCCTGTCCGGTCGCGACCCCAATCGGGGGATTTCGGGTCGCGACCGGCACTACTTCCCAACGAAGGAGTTGCAGATGTCTGAGATCACCCGCGATGTACTGATCATCGGTGCCGGAGCCGCAGGGCTCACGGCGGCGAACGACCTCCGGAAGGCCGGCCTGTCGGTCGCCGTGCTGGAAGCCCGCGACCGCGTCGGCGGACGACTGTGGACCGACGTCATCGACGGGGCCATGCTCGAGATCGGCGGCCAGTGGGTCTCGCCCGATCAGGATGCGCTCAAGGACGCGATCGAGGAGCTGGGGCTCGAGACCTACAGCCGCTACCGCGAAGGGGACAGCGTCTACATCGGACCCGATGGGCAGGTGCACCGCTTCACCGGCGAGATGTTCCCCGTCGCCCCGGAGACCGAGGCGGAGATCGCCCGGATCACCGACATCCTGGATGCGCTCGTCGCCGAGATCGACCCGGATCGTCCCTGGGCGCACCCGAGCGCCGCCGACTGGGACTCCATCACCTGGGATGCGTGGCTGCGTCAGCAGACCGACGACGACGAGGCCGTACGGAACCTGGCCTTCGCCACGGGATCCGCGATGCTCACCAAGCCGACGCACGCGTTCTCGCTGCTGCAGTCGCTGCTGATGGCCTCGTCCGCCGGTTCCTACTCGAACCTCGTGGATGCCGACTTCATCCTCGACAAGCGGGTCGTCGGCGGGCTCCAGCAGGTGCCGCTGCGTCTCGCCGAGCGTCTGGGCGACGATGTGCTCCTCAACCAGCCCGTGCGCAGCCTCGAGTGGTCGGATGCCGGCGTCGTCGCCACCACCGACGACCTCACGGTCCGTGCCCGCCATGCGATCCTCGCGCACGCGCCGGTGCTGTACAGCCGCATCTCGTTCGTGCCGCCGCTGCCGCGCCGCCAGCACCAGCTGCACCAGCACCTCTCGATGGGCTTCGTCATCAAGGTGCACGCGGTCTACGACCGTCCGTTCTGGCGCGAGCAGGGCCTCAGTGGCACCGCGTTCAGCCCGTACGAGCTCTCGCACGAGGCCTATGACAACACGAACCACGGCGATGAGCGCGGCACCCTGGTCGGCTTCGTGTCCGACGCCAACGCCGACGGGGTCTTCGAGCTCTCGGCCGAGGAGCGCAAGGAGCGCATCCTCGAGTCGCTGTCGCACTACTACGGTCCCGAGGCCAAGAACCCGGTCGTCTACTACGAGAGCGACTGGGGCAGTGAGGAATGGACGCGCGGCGCCTATGCCGCGAGCTTCGACATGGGCGGCCTGCACCGGTACGGCGCGGATCTCCGCACCCCCGTCGGCCCGATCCACTTCGCCTGCAGCGACATCGCCGGTGCCGGGTACCAGCACGTGGACGGCGCGATCCGGATGGGGCACCTGGTGGCCTCGAACATCGTCGAAGCAAGCCGTGAGAACGGCTCCGCAGAGAGCGTCGGCTGATGAGCGGCTCGGTCGTCGTGGGGTACACGGCGACGGATGCGGGAGCGGATGCTGCCGCCCTCGGTGCGCGGCTCGCCCGCAGCCTCGGCGCGACGCTGCACCTGGTGATCGTGCTTCCCAACGAGGGCACCCGCAACGCCGCGGTGCCGCCGGAGCGGGCCTACGAAGAGCACATCAGGGCGCAGGCCAAGAAGTGGCTCGGCGAGGCCGTGGTCAGCCTCCCGCAGGAGCTGACCCGCAGCGGTCACGTGCGCTTCTCCGAGTCGTTCGCCGAAGGGCTGATCGCCGCCGGTGAGGAGTTCGGCGCCAGGGTCATCGTGATCGGCGCAGCGGGTGGTGGCATCTTCGGACGCCACCGTCTCGGCAGCGTCGCCTCCGAGCTCCTGCACTCGTCGACGATCCCGGTGGCCCTCGCCCCCGTGGGGACCGCGCAGCAGGACGACCACGTGATCCCGCGCGTCACCGTCGCGGTCGGCTCGCGGCCGGGCGCCGACGCCCTTCTCGACGAGGCCGTGGCCATCGCCGGCGACAGCGGTGTCGATCTCCGACTCGTGTCCCTCGTGCCGTTCGACGTGCCTCCGGGGCTCGACACCGGCGCGATCCGCACGGTCGGCGAGACGCATGCGCAGGAGGTGCTGGCGGTGGCGACGGAGCTGCTGCCGGACGGTCGCACCGCCGCGGTCGAGAAGGCACCGGGCGACTCCGTCGAGGATGCCGTCGCGCAGCTCCACTGGCTTCCCGGGGAGGTCGTCCTCGTCGGCTCCAGCCGCCTGGCCCAGCCCCGTCGTCTCTTCCTGGGGTCCACAGCAGCGAAGATGCTGCACGAGCTCCCCGTCCCCATGATCGTCGTCCCGCGCACCCGCAACGAGGCAGGAGAACGCTGATGAGCAGCACCAACCGGGCGACGGAGCCCGAATCCGGTGTCACCACCGGTATCTCCACGAAGGGCCTGAGCGCCGGAACGGTCGGCCTCATCGGCGCGGTCGTGATCGGCATCTCGTGCATCGCGCCCGCATACACGTTCACCGCGGCCGTCGGCCCGGTGGCGTCCACGGTGGGGTCGCAGATCCCCGCCATCATCCTCGTCGGGTTCATCCCGATGCTCCTGGTCGCCTTCGGCTACCGTGAGCTGAACAACCGGATGCCCGACTCCGGCACCTCGTTCACGTGGGCTGCCCGTGCCTTCGGACCGTGGGTCGGCTGGATGGCGGGCTGGGGCCTGGTGGTCGCCACGATCCTGGTGCTGTCGAACCTCGCCGGCATCGCGGTCGACTTCCTGTTCCTGCTGATCTCGCAGATCACCGGCAATCCGGACATCGCCGGACTGGCGAGCGTCACCTGGATCAACATCAGCGTGTGCCTGCTGTTCATGCTCGGCGCGACCTGGGTCTCGTACCGCGACATGCAGACGACGCAGAAGCTGCAGTACTGGCTGGTGAGCTTCCAGATCCTCGTCCTCGTCTTCTTCGCGATCTCGGCGATCGTCCAGGCCGTCGCCGGCAACGGCTTCGACTACCAGCCGTTCGATCTCAACTGGTTCAACCCCTTCGCGATCTCGTCGTTCAGCGCGATCGCGGCCGGCCTCTCGCTCTCGATCTTCATCTTCTGGGGCTGGGACGTCACGCTCACCATGAACGAGGAGACCAAGGATCCCGAGAAGACCCCGGGGCGTGCGGCCACCCTCACGGTGCTCACGATCGTCTCGCTGTACCTGCTGCTCGCCGTCGCGATGATCATGTTCGCCGGCGTCGGAACCGGTGCACTGGGACTCGGCAACGAGGACATCCAGGAGAACGTCTTCTTCCACCTCTCCGGCCCGATCCTCGGTCCGCTCGCGTTCCTCGTCTCGCTCGCCGTGCTCACCAGCTCGGCCTCGTCGCTGCAGTCGACGTTCGTGGGACCGGCGCGCACGCTGCTCGCGATGGGGCACTACGGCGCGCTGCCCAAGTCGTTCGCGAAGGTCAGCCCGCGCTTCTTCACGCCCGGATACGCGACGATCGTCTCGGCGATCGTGGCATCGGCCTTCTACGCCGTCATGCGCGTGGTCAGCGAGGACACGCTGTGGGACACCATCCTCACGCTCGGCATGATGATCTGCTTCTACTACGGGATCACCGCCTTCGCGTGCGTCTGGTACTTCCGCAAGCAGTGGTTCGACTCGACGCGGAACTTCTTCTTCACGTTCCTGTTCCCGCTCGTCGGCGGAGCGATCCTCGCGGTGCTGTTCTTCACCACGCTGATCGACTCGATGGACCCCGCCTACGGGTCCGGTTCGCAGATCGGCGGCGTCGGCATCGTCTTCATCCTCGGGATGCTGATCATCGTCGTCGGCATCGTCGTCATGATCTGGAACGCGGTCCGACGGCCCGCGTTCTTCCGCGGACAGACGCTGAGCATCGACGCACCGCCCAGCCGACGCCCGCGCTCCTAGCCCTCCTCACAGAAAGAGAATCATGAGCACCCAGACCGAACAGGCCCTCCTCGACAGCATCCCCACCGGTCTCTTCATCGGCGGTGAGTGGATCGACGGCGAGACCGGCGGCACTTTCGACGTGCAGGACCCCGCGACCGGTGCCGTGATCCGCACCATCGCCGACGCGACGCCCGCGGACGGCATCCGTGCGCTCGACGCCGCGGTCGCTGCTCAGGACGACTGGGCTGCGACGGCTCCTCGCGTGCGCAGCGAGATCCTTCGTCGGGCGTTCGACCTCGTGCAGGAGCACAAGGAGGATCTCGCCCTGCTCATGACCCTCGAGATGGGCAAGCCCCTCGCCGAGGCCCGGGGTGAGGTCGGCTACGGCGGCGAGTTCCTGCGCTGGTTCAGCGAGGAAGCCGTGCGCATCAGCGGCCGATACGGCATCAACCCGGAGGGCACCGGCCACATGGTGGTGTCGCAGCGCCCGGTCGGACCGTCCTTCTTCGTGACGCCGTGGAACTTCCCCTTCGCGATGGCGACGCGCAAGATCGCCCCCGCGCTCGCCGCCGGCTGCACCGTCGTGATCAAGCCCCCGGCACTCACGCCGCTCACCACGATCTTCTTCGTCTCGCTGCTGGAGAAGGCCGGACTGCCCGCGGGCGTGGTCAACGTCGTGCAGACGTCGAAATCCAGCGCGCTCTCGGCACCCATCATCGCCGACCCGCGTCTGCGCAAGCTGTCGTTCACCGGTTCGACCGAAGTCGGCCGCAAGCTGATCGCCCAGGCGGCGGAGGGCGTGCTGCGCGTGTCGATGGAGCTCGGAGGCAACGCGCCGTTTGTGGTTTTCGACGACGCCGACCTCGACAAGGCCGTGGACGGGGCGCTCGCCGCGAAGTTCCGCAACATCGGACAGGCCTGCACCGCGGCCAACCGCTTCATCGTGCACAAGGACGTCGCGGGCGAGTTCGCGAAGCGCGTGACCGAACGTGTCAACAGCATGAAGATCGGTCGGGGCACGGAAGACGGCGTCGCGATCGGTCCGCTCATCGACGCGGATGCCGTCGCCAAGGCCGGCGAGCTCGTCGACGACGCGGTCGGACGCGGTGCGACCCTTCTCGCGGGTGGCAAGGCCGTCGAGGGCACGGGCACGTTCTACGAACCCACCGTGCTCACCGATGTCGTCGCCGGGAGCGCGATCCTCCGCGAGGAGATCTTCGGACCGGTGCTCGCGATCGCGACCTTCGAGACCGAGGACGAGGCCGTGCACCTCGCGAACGACACGGAGTACGGGCTCGTCTCGTACGTCTTCACCGAGAACCTGCAGCGCGGACAGCGGATGATCGACAAGCTCGAGACCGGCATGATGGGTCTCAACGTGGGCGTGGTCTCCAACGCGGCGGCCCCCTTCGGCGGCGTCAAGCAGTCCGGCGTCGGCCGCGAGGGCGGGTTCGAGGGCATCCACGAGTACCTGTCCACCAAGTACACGCTGATCCCGGTCTCCTGATTCCGATGCGCGGGGCCCGCACCGTCGGGCCCCGCCCCACCACACGAGAGGACACGTCATGACCGACTACGCCGTCATCAACCCCGCCACCGGAGAGACGCTGGCGTCCTTCGACACCTTCACCGACGCCCAGATCGAGGAGGCCGTCGCCGCCGCCGACGAAGCCCACCGCGAGTGGTCGCGCTCGTCGACCGTCGCCGAGCGCGCCGCGCTCCTGCACCGCGCTGCCGAGCTGCACCGCGAGCGACGGGAAGAGCTCGCCGACATCTTCGTGCGCGAGATGGGGAAGCCCCGAGAGGCCGCGCTCGGCGAGGTCGACTTCGCCGCGGACATCGCCGACTACTACGCCGACCAGGCGGAGTCGATCATGGCGGACCAGCCGATCGCGATCCTGGGGGAGGGCTCGGCCGTCATCCGCCGCTCCTCGCTCGGACCGCTCGTCGGCATCATGCCGTGGAACTTCCCGGCGTACCAGATCGTCCGCTTCGCCGCCCCGAACCTGATCGTCGGCAACACGATCCTGCTGAAGCCGGCGCCGCAGTGCCCGGAGTCCTCGACCGCGATCGAGAAGATCTACCACGATGCCGGCTTCCCGAAGGGCGCCTACCAGAACGTGCTCGCGACGAACGAGCAGATCGCGACGATGATCGCCGACCCGCGCGTGCAGGGTGTCTCGCTCACCGGCTCCGAGCGCGCCGGCGCCGCCGTCGCCGAGATCGCCGGCCGCAACCTCAAGAAGGTCGCGCTGGAGCTGGGTGGCTCCGACCCGTTCATCGTGCTCTCCACCGACGACCTCGACGCCACCGTGCAGGCCGGCGTGGATGCTCGTCTGGACAACAACGGACAGGCCTGCAACGGCGCGAAGCGGTTCATCGTGGTGGACGGGCTGTACGACGCCTTCGTCGAGAAGTTCACGGCGGCGATGGCGGCGGTCGAGGCGACCGACCCCATGCTCGACGACACGGTCCTCGGTCCGGTGTCCTCCGAGACGGCCGCGGTCACCCTGCAGAAGCAGATCGACCAGGCCGTCGAGCAGGGGGCGACCCTGCTCACCGGCGGAACGCGCGAGGGCACGTTCTTCGCTCCGACCGTGCTGGCCGACGTGACGCCCGAGATGAACGTGTACCGCGAGGAGCTCTTCGGGCCTGCTGCCGTCGTCTACCGTGTGGCGGACGAGGACGCTGCGGTCGAGCTCGCGAACGACACCACGTTCGGGCTCGGCTCGTACGTCTTCACCACGGATGCCGAGCAGGCCGAGCGCGTCGCCGACAAGATCGAGGCGGGCATGGTCTACGTCAACCTCGTGCTGGCTGACAGCCCCGAGCTGCCCTTCGGCGGTGTCAAGCGCAGCGGCACGGCCCGCGAGCTGGGCCACCTGGCCGCCGACGAGTTCGTCAACAAGAAGCTCATCCGCATCGGCTGAGCGCCACGATGGACGGCCCCTCGCAGACCGCGAGGGGCCGTTCGCGTGCCGTCATCGGAACGCGTGACGAATGGCCTGTCGGTGGAGACATCGAGTGGGAGACAATGGCGGCATGAGCGCGCACACCGACCCCATCGAGACCCTGACCTCGGACCGGAGCTGGGAGCTGCTCGGCACGCAGGAACTGGGACGACTCGTCACCCATGTGGGCGACACGATCGACATCTTCCCGGTGAACTACGTGGTCGACGGCGAAGGCATCCTGTTCCGCACCGCGCCGGGAAGCAAGCTGTTCGAGCTGACCGTCAACACCGACGTGCTGTTCGAGGTCGACGACCACACCGACACGGATGCCTGGAGCGTGATCATCCGCGGGTACGCCACCGCACTGGAGTCGGATGCCGACGTGCAGCGGGCGGAGGCCGCGGGGCTCCGGCCCTGGATCCCCACCCTCAAGCGTGTCTTCGTGCGCATCGCCCCGACCTCGGTCTCGGGGCGGGCGTTCCGCCGCAGTGCCGAGCCGGAGCGCGACGGTCCCCAGGAGTACTGACCGCACCGGCACTGCGCGGCGCGTGTCCCGAAGGAGATCTCCCGTCCTGGAGGAGATCTCACAGGATGAAGGAGCGAAGACAGCATTCGCTCCTTCAGAGCATGAGATCTCCTTCGTGTGGGTGCCCGGGCGTAGGGTCGAAGCATGGCCAACGTCGCTGAGAACATCGTCAAGACTCTGCACGCCAATGGGATCGACCGGGTCTACGGCATCCCCGGGGATTCGCTGAACGGCTTCACGGACGCCCTGCGCAAGGACGGCACGATCCGATGGGTGCACGTGCGCCACGAGGAGTCCGCCGCGTTCGCCGCCGCTGCGGATGCCGCCACGATGGGAGAGCTCGCGGTCGTCGCAGGATCCTGCGGACCGGGCAACCTGCACCTCATCAACGGACTGTACGATGCGAACCGCTCGCGTGTGCCGGTGCTCGCCATCGCCGCGCAGATCCCCACCACCGAGATCGGCACGGGGTACTTCCAGGAGACGCATCCGCGGGAGATCTTCCGCGAGTGCAGCGTGTACGTCGAGTACGTCGCCGATCCCGCACAGATGCCGCGCCTGCTGGAGATCGCCATGCGCGCCGCGATCGAGGAGCGCGGCGTCGCGGTGCTCGTGATCCCGGGGGACGTCGCCCTCGCCGACATCGCCGATGATCGCACCGTCGTGATCGAGCGCAGTCATCCCGTGATCGTCCCGAGCGCTGCGGAGCTCGAGAAGGCGGCGACGCTGCTGAACGCGGCGAACAGCGTCACGATCCTCGCGGGTGCCGGTGTGGAGGGCGCCCACGACGAGGTCATCGCCCTCGCCGACAAGCTGGGCGCGCCGATCGTGCACGCCCTCCGCGGCAAGGAGTTCATCGAGTACGACAACCCCTTCGACGTCGGGATGACGGGGCTTCTGGGCTTCGCCTCCGGGTTCCGCGCGATGGAGGCCGCCGACGCCCTGCTCGTGCTGGGCAGCGACTTCCCCTACGAGCAGTTCTATCCAGACGGTGCGAAGACGATCCAGGTCGACATCCGGGGTGCACAGCTCGGGAAGCGGCATCCCCTCGATCTGGGGCTGGTCGGTGACGTGCGCGCGACCGCCGATGCCCTGCTGCCGCGTCTGGCACGCAAGGACGACCGGAGCCACCTCGAGGACGCCACCGCCCACTATCGCAAGACGCGCAAGAAGCTCGACGAGCTGGCGGTGCCCGCGAAGGGCGACCGCCCCATCCATCCGCAGTATCTGGCTCGGCTCCTGGACGAGTACGCGACCGACGACGCGATCTTCACCGCCGACGTGGGGTCGCCGACCGTGTGGGCGGCCCGCTACCTGTCGATGACCCAGGACCGCCGGCTGATCGGTTCGTTCACGCACGGCTCGATGGCCAATGCGCTGATGCACGGGATCGGGGCGCAGGTGGCCCACCCCGACCGACAGGTCGTGGCCCTCGCGGGTGACGGTGGTCTCTCGATGATGCTCGGTGAGCTGCTGACCCTGACGCAGAACGAACTGCCCGTGAAGACCATCGTGGTCAACAACTCGTCGCTGAACTTCGTCGAGCTCGAGATGAAGGCCGCGGGCTTCGTGACGTACGGGACCGGATTGGAGAACCCCAGCTTCGCCGCGATCGCCGAGGCGATGGGGATCTTCGCCCGTCGTGTGGAGCGCAGCGAGGATCTGCCGGAGGCCGTGCGCGAGGTGCTCGCCCACGACGGCCCCGCCCTGTTGGACGTGGTGACGGAACGGCAGGAGCTGTCGATGCCGCCCGCGATCGAGGCAGCCCAGGTCAAGGGCTTCGCGCTGTACGCGATCCGCACGGTGATGTCCGGGCGCGGGGACGAGCTCCTCGATCTCGCCAGGGCGAACTGGCGCCAGTTCTTCTGAGCGGGCGCTCAGCTCTCCAGGTGCGAACGGATCTCGGCGGCTTCACCGTGCCGACCGAGCGACTCGAAGACGTTGCCGAGTTCGAGTGCGGCCACCTGCAGCAGTGGAGGGTGGCCGGCGGCGTGCTCGATCGCACTGCGGTAGACGGGTACCGCATCGGCTGACCTGTCGTTTCCGGCGAGCACGCGTCCGGCGAACAGCTCAGAGCTCCCTGCAGAGCCCAGGTCTCCGAGCGCGGCGAACCCGTCGGCGGCGGTGAGTGCGGCCGCGACCGCCTCGTCGATCCGGCCGAGCTCGGCGAGAGCGCGACCGCGCGAATCCGTGACATCGGCGAGGAGCCACCCCGCCTCGTGCTGCTGCGCGAGCGCGGCGACCTCGTCGAAGAGCGCGAACGCCCGCTCGTCACCACGACCGCCGTACGCCTGTCCGAGACTGTGCAGCACCTCGGTCAGCGCTCCGACGGCGTCGGGTGCGCGGCGCACGATCTCGGCGGCCGCCTCCAGCAGCCCGATCGCGTCCTCCTGTTCGTCGAAGCGTGCGAGGATCTTGGCCTGCTCGGTCATCGACATCGCTTGATCGGCGTGCTCTTCAGCCTGGCCGAACAGTTCGGAGGCGTAGCCGTGCGCCCCGACGGCCTGGCCGAACTCACCGGCCGCGCCCAGGGCGCGGGCCAGCATCGATGCGGTCATCGCGCGGGAGCCGGCGGCCACCTCCGCGATCTCCTCCCGCTGCAGCACATCGCCGAACAGCTCCGCCGCTTCCTCCGCATCCCCGACCCGCAGCATGGCGCGCGCGAGACGGAAGTCCACACCGGTGGAGTCGCCCCCGGCCTCTCCGGCGATCCGCGACGCGAGACGGTAGCGCGACACGGCCTTCTCGGGCTCTTCCGCGTCCTCCCAGAGGGCGCCGGCGAGCAGGTGTGCATCGCCGAGCGCGCGGGTCGCTCCCAGCTCGGCGAGCAGCCGGCAGACCTCGTCCGCATCGGTGGCGCCTTCGACGTAGTTGTCGGTGCCGCCACGCACCCGCGCCCTGATCTGCAGGGCCTGTGCCCGGTGTCCGGTGCTGAGGTCTTCCTGGGCGAGGAAGCCGTCGAGCAATGTGATCGCCGGTTCCAGGTCGCCCTTGCTGAGCACCGCCGAGATCGCCAGCAGGGTCGTGGTGTTCGAGAGGCGAACGTCCTCGGCCTCGGCGAACGAGCGGGCGGCGACCTCTGCGAGATCCAGTGCCGCATCCGCCTCGCCGGCCTGCAGGTGCAGTGCGGCGCGGCTGATCGCGAGGTCACCGCGCGACCAGGCCGGAAGCGAAGCCGCGTCGGAGATCGCCTCTTCCAGCGCGGCGGTCGTCTCGGGGGTGTTCAGCCCGAAGGTCGCGAGCTCCAGGCGTTCCTCCAGCGCGGCTTGCTCCTCGCGACCGGCGGCCCGGAGCGCGGCGATGCGCTCGGGCAGCAGCTGCAGGGCCTCCTCGGCGCGGTCGAGGGCGATCAGGATGCCCAGACGCATCGACAGCAGCTGGGCGCGCTTGTCGGGGTCCTCCACCGCGAGAGCCAGGGGGAGAGCGTCGAGGGTCTCGTGCTCGGCCCCGAACTGGGCGAGCTGCATCGCGCGCTCGAACCAGCCGTCCGCATCCACCGGGGCGGCGGACGGGGTCGGGGCGACGAACGCGTCCGAGCGGATCGGCACGTCGTACTGCTCCGTGGCGAGGGCGCGCATCCGGTCCAGACTGCGGGCGTGTCCCCGGGTCCCGTCCCGCTCGTCGAACGCGGCGCCGATCCGCTCTGCGGCGGACCAGGCCGCCGCAGCGAGGTCGGTCGCGCTCCAGGGGCCGTCGTGCGCGCCGAAGAACGGGACGAGGGAGGGGGCGTCCGCACCGCGCACGGGGGTGTCGCCGTGCCCCGCGGCGGTGACCCGGTCCAGGGCCACGGCGAGGGCGGCGAGGGCGGCGAAATGCGCGTCGACGTTCAGTCCGTCGTGCGCCAGCCAGGCGATGTGCTTCTCCACCATGGCGAGTGCCCGCGCCTCGTTGCCCGTGATCGCGGCGAAGACGATGTTGTTGGCCACGATGCGGAGGTTGTCCGGGTTGTCCTTCGCCAGGCGGTAGCTGCGCAGGTGGGCGGTCTTCGCCTCCGCAGGGCGGCCGGCGCGGAGGTAGGGGAGCAGGGCCCGGGAGAGCGCATGCTCCGGCTCCTCGCCGCAGGAGAAGCCGCCCTCGATCATCTCCTCGACCAGCTGGATCGCCTCGTCGTCGCGGTCGGTGTCCGCATAGAAGCCGGCGACCTGACTGCGACCGCAGGCGTCGCAGTGACTGTGGTCGTCGCGGGGAGTGGCCTCGAGCTGCACGCGCAGCGCCTCGGCATCGTCCATGCGACCGGCGTCCCAGGCATCCTCGAAGCGTGCGGTGAGCACGCCGCTCAGGCCGAGTCCGGCGGCGCGGTAGTGCGCCTCCATGTCGTCCAGCACGGCGGCGATCTGTTCCTGCGAGAACGCGGGCGAGGACCGCAACGAGGAGGCCATCCACTTGAACTGCCACATCAGGTCGGCGCCGCCGTTGTCGAGGTCGGCGGGGAACCGCTGCGGATCCGCGTCATGGTGCGCGAGGCACCACGCGAACGAGTTCAGCATCACGTCGGTCGCGCCGCCCATGTTGGCCGAAGCCGTCTGCCGCATCCGCGCCTCGTACTCGAGGCGCTCGTCGCCGACCTCGACCGCCAACGCCACGGCTTCCGCGACGAGGGCCTGCTCGGCGGGGCCCCAGGGCGTGCGATCGATCTCCTCGATCAGCTGCTGGAAGCGCTTCTTCGGACGTGCCATGGACGGAACCCTTCGATGGAGAGTCAGCGGACGTCGTCGAAGGGGATCTGATCCCCTTCGAGGCCGGCCGAGAGCGAGACGAGATCGGCGAGCGCACTCGTCATGAGCGCGCGGTCGGCGTCGGCGAGCGGATGGTGCCCGGCGAGCAGCGCCTGGATGTAGAGGAGCTGCACCGTGCGGGCGAACACGGCGTCGTCGTGCACGCGCACCAGCGCGCGGACGACACGGTTCGACCAGTTCAGGCACAGACGGGCACGGAGATCTTCCTGGCGTCCGGACGACAGCGTCCGGTCGATGCGGTCCAGCACCCCGCCCCAGAGCGCCCCGGTGACGCCCTTGGTGCGGCCGCGGTCGATCGCGCGCAGCACCTCGGGGTCGGCGACGTAGAGCCCTGCGAGGTCGGGGCGGTCGATGGAGCGCACCACCACGGAGCATCCGGATGCCGTGAGCACGGCCTCGGCGCGGGCCTCCAGTGCGACGGCGGCATCGCGGTCGTCGAGCGGCGGAGGATCGAGGCGGTCCAGCTCGGCGGTCACATCGACCTGCTCGACCGTGACGTGCGGGTACAGGTCGGGAAGCATCCGGATCAGATCGGCGTCGTAGAGATACCCTCCGTTGACCAGTACCTCGCCGCCGGGGGAGATGCCGGCCACCTGGCGGAACTCGTCCACGGTGTTCGCGTACCGGATGTGCGGGTGACGCTCGACGAGGTCGCCGATCCGGAGGGTGCCGTGCGTCGTCTCGACGGTCAGCCAGCGGGAGATGAAACGGGCCAACTCCTCGTCGTGGCGGACGAGCGACTTCAGCCCGACCTCGTGCACGGCGACGAACTGCGCCAGGCGGTGCGGCTCGCTCAGTCCGAGCTCGAGCACCCAGCGGCGGATGCCGGCGCCGAGCTGCTCGCGCACGCGCTCCAGGGCCTCGTCCTCGACGAGCGACTCCCGGCTCGCCGTGGGTGCGAGCCCGGTGGAATCCACCACGGCGCGGACGAAGAAGGCCCACTCGGGCAGTACGTCGTCGACGCGCTCGGACAGCAGCATCCGTCCCAGATACATGCGCGTCGCCTGGCGTGCACCGGGAGGCGGGGCGTAGGGCAGCACGTAGGCGAGGCCTCGGGTGCCGGTGGCCGGCTCGCTCAGCTCGATGACATCGAGAGGGCCGGCCCCGAGGAGGTCGCGTCCGTAGCTCACGGCGGCCTCCGGGTCCTGCGCGGCGTCGAGGAAGGGCGCGTCCCGGGTGATGTCGATGTCGCCGGAGGCGGTGTCGATCGTGACCCGCACCGGCAGGAACTCCCCGAACGTCGTCGCCAGCTCGTGCACGCTGGCCGGGCGCAGCAGGTCTCCGGCGTCGAAGCGCGGGACGAGATGCACGCTGGTGCCGATCGGCAGCTCCTCGTCGATCTCGGCCACCTGGAACGTGCCGTCCGCGCTTCCCGTCCACTCCACGGAGGCCCCGCCGCGGGCGCTGCGGGAGCGGATGACGATCGTGTCGGCGACCATGAAGCAGCTCAGCAGTCCGATGCCGAACTGTCCGAGGTAGTCGCTGCGCGGCAGGTCGAAGATGTCGCGCTTGGAGCTTCGGCCGACGGTCGCGAGCAGATCGGCGACCTCGGTCACGGTGAGCCCCACGCCGTCGTCGCGCAGCACGAACTCGCCGCTCTCGGCGGTCAGCGGAGTGATCCGGATGCGTCCGCCCCCGCCGTCGACCTCGCGACGCGCCGTGATCGCGTCGCGGGCGTTCTGCAGAAGCTCCCGCAGGTACACCCGGGGGCTGGAGTAGATGTGTCGACTGAGCAGATCGACGACTCCGCGCAGATCCACCTGGAACTGCTGCACTTCAGCGCTCACCGGCGCTCCCTCCTCCTGCACACGCTCGCCGAGCCTAACAAGAACACGCCATCGCGATCCCGGTTCGGCGCGACCGGATCGATGCCGTATGCTTGTGGGGCAGTTGTTGTCTGCATTCTTTCGCCATGCCTGGGGTCTTCCGACCACGGTCACGGCGGCAGAATGGGGAGAACACCCCGAGACCTCCCGGTCTCTAGGGCGGTAGCTCAATTGGCAGAGCAGCGGTCTCCAAAACCGCAGGTTGCAGGTTCGATTCCTGTCCGCCCTGCGCGTCAGCGCAACGCTGACACACGAAAGGTACATTCAGGATGGATCAGGACGAACCGCGCGGCGAGGTCGTCGCGGCCGGCGCCACCCGCGAGAAGAAGGGCAACCCCTTCTCCCGGTTCTTCGGGAGCATCGCCCTGTTCATCCGCCAGGTCATCGCCGAGCTCCGCAAGGTCGTCACCCCGACTCGCAAGGAGCTGTTCAAGTTCACCGGTGTCGTGCTCGTCTTCGTGATCATCGTCATGGGCATCGTCTACGGCTTGGACACGCTGTTCGCATTCGTGACGCACTGGGTGTTCGGAATCCCTGGCTGATGACCCCCGCGGCTCACGCCGCAGCTATGGAGAAGAAGCAACGTGTCTGAACGATATTCCGACGACGCCGACTGGGCGACCGCCGCAGAGCAGTCCAGCGAGGAGGACGAGGCCCAGGAGGGCAACGTCCTCGCCGCGGAGGAGCTCTCGGTCACCTCGGCCGAGCACGTCGCGGTCCACGTCGAAGGCGAAGACGGCGAAGAAGACGGCACGGAAGACATCGACATCAACATCGACGACCCGGAGGCGGACGCGATCGTGAACGACGCTCTCAACCTGGACGAAGCGGCAGAGTCTGAGGCTGCCGCTGAGGTCCTCAACGAATCTGTGGCCGAAGAGGCCGCCGACCACGACGCGGCTGCGGCCGAAGAGGTCACCCCCTACGACGGTCCCGAGGTCGGTGCCGATGAAGTCCAGAGCGACGAGGACTCCGCGGCGGACGAGGGTGCGGAAGAAGACCCGTACGAGGCCTTCCGTATGGACCTGCGCATGCTCCCCGGCAAGTGGTACGTCATCCACTCCTACGCCGGTTTCGAGCGCAAGGTGAAGGCGAACATCGAGCAGCGCAAGTCGACGCTCGAGGTCGAGGACGAGATCTACCAGGTCGAGGTCCCGATGGAAGACGTGGTCGAGATCAAGAACGGCCAGCGCAAGATGGTCACCCGCGTGCGCATCCCCGGCTACGTGCTGGTGCGCATGGAGCTCACGGAAGACACCTGGTCGGTCGTGCGTCACACCCCGGGTGTCACCGGCTTCGTGGGCAACGCTCACAACCCGACGCCGCTGCGCTTCGAAGAGGCCTTCAACATGCTGAAGTCGCTCGTCGAGGTCAAGGACGTCCCCACGGCCAAGAACATCGCGTCGAAGGGCGGCGTCGCCGTCGCTCGTCCGCTCCCCGCCGAGGTCGACTTCGAGGTCGGCGAGACCATCACGATCAAGGAAGGCTCGTTCGCGGGGCTTCCCGGTTCGATCAGCGAGATCAAGCCCGAGAGCGGCAAGCTCACGGTCCTCGTCTCCCTCTTCGAGCGCGAGACCCCGGTCGAGCTGTCGTTCGACCAGGTCACCAAGATGGTCTGACGCACACATCCTTCACGAGAACGGCCGTCCCTTCCGGGGCGGCCGTTCTCGTGAAGGATGTGTGCGTCAGACCAT
>NZ_SJYZ01000033.1:0-26053 GCF_004337555.1 Microbacterium sp. PI-1
GGAGGGGAGTGTCACGTCGCGGACCTCGACGCCCGCGGGGGTCACGGTGGCGATGCAGTACAGCAGCGACTGGGTGGGATAGCCGTGCGGGCGGTTGTCGCGGATGATGGCCCGGTCGTCTTCGGGCGGCAGCTCGGCGGAGGAGGCGAGGAGCGCGGTCCACTCAGCCGTCCAGTCGGCGCTGTCAGCGGTCGGGCCCAGGGCGCGGAACTCCGGCAGCCAGGCTTCGATCCGCGGGGTCGTGGCATCGTCGAGGTCATCGTGCGCGATCATGTGCGTGCCGGGATCGATGCGTGTCTCGCGCAGTTCGACGCCGTCCCACGACAGCACGCGCGCGCCTTCGGGGCCGACCTCGAGCAGGTTGAAGCCGTGCATGGACAGGGGAGCGACGGGCGAGCGCCCCTGCACGGACTCCAGTGCCAGGGCGCCGCGGGAGACGGCCCGCGCGGCGGGGAGGTCGCTCACGTCCGCCCGATTCAGCAGCACGGCGAGCCGGCGTTCGGCGGGGTTCGCGGCGAGCCAGGCGCCCCCGGCACGGCGATCGCGGATCCCGATCACACCGGGATGGTCCTCCGGCCACCACGGTCCGAGGGAGTCCCACGCCCGCAGCGGATCTTCGTCGCGGACCGCGAGGAGTCGTGCCGAGCCGGCCTTCTCGACATCGATGACAACCGTGCACACGCATCCAAGTCTAGGTCGAGGAAGAGGTGTCGGCCCATGGCGGCGGATGCTGGGGCAGAATCGAGACGTGAACATCGTGGTCGGAGTCACAGGCGGCATCGCCGCGTACAAGACGGTGCACCTCGTGCGCCTGCTCACGAAGGGTGGGCACGACGTGACCGTGGTGCCCACGGAGGACGCCCTGCGTTTCGTGGGGCTCCCGACCTGGGAGGCGATCAGTCGTCATGCGGTCACCACGAGCGTGCACGACGACGTCGCGAAGGTGCGGCACGTCGCCCTGGGGCAGAACGCCGAGCTGGTGATCGTCGCGCCGGCGACGGCGAACTCGATCGCCAAGATGGCCGCCGGGCTCGCCGACGACCTCCTCGGCACGACCCTGCTCGCCACCGAGGCTCCGGTGCTGATCGCCCCGGCGATGCATGCGGAGATGTGGCGGAACCGCGCGACGCAGGCGAACATCACGACGCTGCGGGAGCGCGGTGTGCACGTCGTCGGCCCCGCGGACGGAGAGCTCGCCGGCGGTGACAGCGGCCCCGGCCGGATGTCGGAGCCCGAGGAGATCTTCGCCGCCGCCCAGGCGCTGCTGACTCCTGGCGATCTCGCCGGTGTGCGCGTGGTCGTCTCGGCGGGGGGCACCCGTGAGCCGATCGATCCGGTGCGCTTCCTCGGCAATCGCTCCAGTGGCAGGCAGGGGGCGGCCCTCGCTGCGGAGGCCGCCGCCCGAGGGGCCGAGGTGACCCTGGTGTCGGCCAACATCTCGGGCGAGGTGCTCGCCGAGGTGCGGCACCCGTCGATCCGTGTCGTGCCGGTCGGGACGGCGGCAGAGCTCGCCGAGGCGATGACGCACGAGTCCGCCCTCGCCGATGTGGTCGTGATGGCGGCGGCGGTGGCGGACTATCGACCGGCGGCCGTGTCGGAGCGCAAGCTCACCAAGGAGGGGGGTGGGATCCCCGCCATCGAGCTGGTCGAGAACGAGGACATCGTCGCGGCGCTCGCCTCGGTGCGGCGATCCGGTCAGCTCGTGGTCGGGTTCGCCGCGGAGACTCCGGAGGATGCATCGGAGCTCCTCGCCCGTGCCCGCCGCAAGCAGCAGCGCAAGGGCGTGGACCTGCTCATCGTGAACGAGGTCGGGTGGGAGCGGGGATTCGAGAGCCCCGAGAACGCCGTGCACATCCTTGGGCCGCACGGTGCCGACGCGGGCAGTGCATCGGGGTCGAAGCGCGCGGTCGCGGCCGCGATCTGGGATGCGATCGCACGCGCACGCTGAAGGAATGCTAAACTTGAGTCAATACCACTCAACTTTGATCCCGCCTTCCGACCCGGCAGGCGGGAGACGACCAGAAGGAGCATCTCCAGGAGGAGCGCATGACCACCCCGCAGACCGGTAGCCAGAATCAAGAACAGCAGTCCGCCCTCGAGCAGTTCGGCATCAACCTCACCGACCGCGCCCGCCAGGGCAAGCTCGACCCGGTGATCGGACGCGACAGCGAGATCCGTCGAGTCAGCCAGGTCCTCACCCGTCGCACGAAGAACAACCCCGTGCTGATCGGGGAGCCCGGCGTCGGCAAGACCGCCGTCGTGGAAGGACTCGCCCAGCGCATCGTCGCGGGTGACGTCGCCGAATCCCTCAAGGACAAGGAGCTGGTCACCCTCGACATCTCCGCCCTCGTGGCCGGTGCCATGTACCGCGGGCAGTTCGAGGAGCGGCTGAAGCAGGTGCTCAAGGAGATCACCGAGTCCGACGGACAGGTCATCACCTTCATCGACGAGCTGCACGTGCTCATGGGTGCCGGCGGGGGAGAAGGATCCGTCGCCGCCTCCAACATGCTCAAGCCGATGCTGGCCCGTGGTGAGCTGCGGCTGATCGGCGCCACCACGCTCAACGAGTACCGCGAGTTCATCGAGAAGGACGCCGCGCTGGAACGTCGCTTCCAGCAGGTCTACGTCGGCGAGCCCACGGTCGAGGACACGATCGCGATCCTCCGTGGCCTCAAGGGGCGGTACGAAGCGCACCACGGGGTCACGATCTCCGACAGCGCCCTCGTGGCGGCCGCTGCGCTCTCGAACCGGTACCTCCCGGCCCGACAGCTGCCCGACAAGGCGATCGACCTGATCGACGAGTCGATGTCCCGGCTCAAGATGGAGATCGACTCCTCGCCCGTCGAGATCGACCAGCTCAAGCGGCAGGTCGATCGGATGAAGCTCGAGGAGCTCGCGCTCAAGCGGGAGAAGGATGCCGCTTCCAAGGAGCGCCTCGGCGTGCTCCGCGAGCACCTGGTCGAGATGGAGAAGGAACTCGCCGGCCTCGAGTCCCGATGGGCGCGCGAGCGGCAGGGCCTGAACCGGGTCGGTGAGTTGAAGAAGCAGCTCGACGATGCGATCACCCAGCGCGATCTCGCGATGCGCAACGCGGACTACACGAAGGCCTCGAAGCTCGAGTACGAGACCATCAAGCGCCTGGAGCGCGACATCGCCGAGGCGGAGCAGGCCGAAGCCGCGACACCCGCCGAGCCGCGCATGGTCAACGAGCAGGTCACCGAAGAGGACATCGCCGCCGTGATCGCGGCGTGGACCGGAATCCCGGTCGGTCGACTGCTGCAGGGCGAGAGCGAGAAGCTGCTGCACCTGGAGAACGAGCTCGGCAAGCGGCTGATCGGACAGAAGGATGCCGTCAAGGCCGTGTCCGACGCCGTTCGTCGTTCGCGTGCCGGGATCAGCGACCCCGGTCGCCCGACCGGCTCGTTCCTGTTCCTCGGCCCGACCGGTGTCGGGAAGACCGAGCTGGCCAAGGCGCTCGCGGAGTTCCTGTTCGACGACGAGCACGCCATGGTGCGCATCGACATGTCGGAGTACGGCGAGAAGCACTCGGTGTCCCGACTCGTCGGCGCCCCTCCGGGATACGTCGGCTACGAGCAGGGTGGTCAGCTGACCGAAGCCGTGCGTCGTCGGCCGTACAGCGTGATCCTCCTCGATGAGGTCGAGAAGGCCCACCCCGAGGTGTTCGACGTGCTGTTGCAGGTGCTCGACGACGGTCGCCTGACCGACGGCCAGGGTCGTACGGTCGACTTCTCGAATGTGATCCTGATCCTCACATCGAACCTGGGATCGCCGATCCTGATCGACCCGGTGCTCGGGCCGGACGAGAAGCGCGACCAGGTGATGGCGCTCGTGCGGCAGGCGTTCCGTCCGGAGTTCCTGAACCGACTGGACGACATCGTGATGTTCTCGGCGCTGAGCGAAGACGACCTTGCGCAGATCGTGGAGCTCTCCGTCGACCAGCTGCACGACCGGCTGCGCGACCGTCGCCTCACGCTCGCGGTCACCCCCGATGCGCGGGCCTGGCTCGCTGAGCGCGGCTATGACCCGATGTTCGGAGCCCGACCGCTGCGCCGCCTCATCCAGAGCGAGGTGCAGAACAAGCTGGCGACGGCGTTGCTCTCGGGCGGCGTGCATGACGGCGACACGGTGCGGGTCGACGTGGCCGCAGACGGCTCGGGCCTCGTGCTCACCGCGACGACACCGGACCCGGAGCCGGGGGCGGAGCCGGAAGACGACGAGGTGATCGAGGCCGAGCTGCTCGACGACTGAGTTCTATCAGGACTGAGTGGTATCAGGACTGAGTGGTATCAGGACTGAGTTGCGTGGGCCGTGGTGTTCGCCCGCCTCACTGTCTGAAGGAGAACTCACGCTAAGAAGGAGGAGATGCGTCAAAGCCTCCTTCAAAGCGTGAGTTCTCCTTCGCGGCGTGTGCGCGCGCGCGTGGGGGTATGCGGGAAGTGTGTGTGTGTGTGGGCGGCACCGACCGCTCAGCGGCCGAGCATCCAGAGCGCCCGGCGTCGCAGCGCGCCCGCACGACGACGCAGGCGCACGGGCAGGGGTTGATCGCGTGCGGCGGCGAACAGCTTCGCGTCGTACACGGCCCGCAGCTCCCGCGACCAGCGTCGGGTGACGGCGTCATCGGAGAACTCCGAGGCGCGGGCCACCGCGCGACGACGCATCGCCTCGACTGCCGCCGGTGGCATGGCCTGCAGGTCGACGATGCGTCGCGCGAGGGACTGGACGTCGCCGTCCGGGACGAGGAAGCCGTCGACTCCGTCGCTGATCATGTCGGCAGGGCCGTAGCGGATGTCGTAGGCGAGCGGGATGCAGCCGGCGGCCATGCTCTCCACGAGCACGAGCGGCAGCCCTTCGGAGGTCGACGTGAGCAGGCTGAATCCCGCGGAACGGAACGCTGAGCGTGCGTCGGGGTCGTATCCGCGCAGGTGCACATGACCGTCGGCGTGCAGGTGCTGGATGTGCTCTTCCAGGGCTGCTTCGCGGGGGCCCTCTCCGATGATGTCGGCATCGATCGTCGAATCGGCGGCGTGGGCGACAGCGACGGCCTCCACCGCGTGTTCGAGTCGCTTGCGGCGTGTGAGTGAGGCGACGACGACGCCGCGTGACGCGTCGCGGGTCACGGCAGCGCGCGGGGGCAGGGCGACCGCGTTCGGGATCGTGCGGATCCGGGCCGTGACGTCGATTGCGGCGAGATCCTCGATGAGATCGGTGCGCTGTCGCGACGTGAGGACGACGATCTCGTCGAACTCCCCGGCGCGACGCAGCACGGATTCGCGTGTCGCCCGGAGCGTCCCCGGCCGCCCGCCCACGCGATGCGACGCATGGACGATGTGCACCGTGACGACGTTGTCCCGCCGGTAGCCTGCGACCGAGCGCGCGGCCGTCTTCGAGTCGACCAGCAGGAAGCTGGGCGCCTTGCCGGTCAGGCGGTCGAACCACCAGCGGTACAGGCCCCACGTCGTGCGCCAGCCCCGCAGCGGTGCGCCGTCCGTCGAGTAGAGCACGACCTTCCGGTCGTCGCCGGGGCGCTCGGTGGCGAGCAGCGAGCCGTCGCGGCGGAACCGATCCACCAGCATCCGGCCGGCATCGTCGCGGCGTGCGCGGCTCAGGACGGTGCCGTCGTGGGACGCGACCACGTCGCCCGCCTGCGGCACCAGCAGTTCCGCGGCGGTCGGCGTGGTCCCGCGTGGCCGGGGCGACTCCCGACGCAGCTCGTCCCAGAGGTTGCGGATGCGCAGCCCGTCGATGAGCTCACCTGCGGCGTGGAGACGATCCGCGAACTCGGGATAGTCGGGGCGGTCGTCCAGCGTCAGGATGTCCACGTCGACTCCGCCGAGACGGCGGAACGCCCGCGAGCGCCGCAGCATCGCGCTCGTCATCCCCCCGTGCTGGTCGGCGATCCCCCAGGTGAGCGCGAAGTGCCGAGCGGGAGGAAGCTGAGGGTGAGGGTGGAGCACCCGAGCAACCCTAGGTTCGACGCTTCTGCGCAGCCTGGGGGGTGTCTGTGGCAGCACCCCCAGAACGGGTGCCCGACCGGGTGTCAGGCGCTGAGGATGACCGATTCGGTGATGGGGCGACGGACGCGCGGTGCGACCTCGCGCTCCTGCAGCACCTCGGGGAGCGCGCTCACATCACCGAACTCGCCGACCGCGAAGACCGTGACCGGGACGAAGCGCGGTTCGAGGTCGGCGAACTCGCGGACGACGTCGGGGTCGAAGCCGCTCATCTGGTGCACGAGCAGGCCGTCGTGGTGTGCCTGCACCGAGAAGTGCGCGACTGCCTGGCCGAGGTCGTAGAGGGCGTGGGTGAGGGGCGTGCCGTCGGCGGTCGCGGTCTCGGCCACGGCGACGACCAGGACGGCGGCGTTGCCCGCCCAGGCCTGGTTGAAGCCCATCAGCGCGTCGACCACCTGCGCGTGCAGGGCGGTGCCGCGGCGGGCGACGATGAAGCGCCAGGGCTGCGTGTTGTTGGCGGATGGGCTCCAACGGGCCGCTTCGAGTGCGGTGGCGAGCTTGGCCTCGTCGATCCTGTTCTGCGCGTCGAAAGCGCGAGGGCTCCAGCGGCCGGCGAGGACGTCGAGGACGGGGTGCTCGGTCGGTGCGGTGCGGTCGATGACGGGAGTGCTCACAGAAGTGCCTTTCGGACGGAGTGGATCGGACTCCATCGTCCGGGTACACGGGACTGAACAGATGCATGTGCATGCATATTCCCGGGTGCGCGGTCCGGTTCCCGGCGCCTCA
Source organism: Microbacterium sp. PI-1 (assembly GCF_004337555.1). Classification (NCBI taxonomy): domain Bacteria; kingdom Bacillati; phylum Actinomycetota; class Actinomycetes; order Micrococcales; family Microbacteriaceae; genus Microbacterium; species Microbacterium sp. PI-1. The sequence continues at coordinate 6,759 of NZ_SJYZ01000033.1, forward strand.
GTCCGGGAGGTTGTGCGTGGCCGCGTCAGCCAGCGCGCTGCGGACCGCCCGGATCGACGGGGCATCCGCCGACACGCGGCGCGCCGAGGAGAAGATCTCGCGCCGCGGGTCATGAGGGAGCGGGGTGAGGTCGACGGTCGGGGTGTCACCCGCCCACACCAGGTCGGGCAGCAGCCCGACGGCGAGCCCCGCATGGATCAGTCGCACATGTGCCGTGAGGTCGGCGATCTCGTAGCGCACGTCCGGTTCGAAGCCGGCCGTGCGGCACAGCTGTTCCGCCCACGCTCGCGAAGCGGTACCGGCGGGCTCGAGCACCCAGGGCTCCCCGCGGGTCGACCACAGTGCGGCGAAGGCATCCGCAGGGGTCGGGGCTCCGGGGCGTCGGGCGAGCGCGATCGCATCATGCGCGAGTTCCACCCGGTCGAGATCCGCGTGGATCGGGCGGGTGCGTCCGGGGTACTGCTCGGCCAGGATCAGGTCGAAGTCCCGGCTGGACACCCCGATGAGGCCGGTCTCCGGGTCGCACTCGGTGACCTCGACGCGCAATGCGGGATGCCGATCCTTCAGGGCCCGGAGGGCGCGGGGGAGGAGGGAGTGCGCCGTCGACTGGAACACCGCGATGCCCACGGTCCCCGTCACCTCGGTGAGTGATTCGGCCACGGCGACCTCGGCGTGTTCGAGCTGATCGAGGATGCCGATGGCCTCGGCGACGAGCACGTTCCCCTGCGGGGTGAACTGCACTCCGCGCCCCACCCGGCGCAGCAGCGGCACGCCCACATCGCGCTCCAGTGCGCTCAGCTGCTGTGACACCGAGGCCTTGCTGTAGGAGAGAGCATCGGCGACGGCCGACAGCGTTCCGCGCCGCGACAGCTCCACCAGCATCCGAAGACGATTGACGTCCAGCACGCGCGTTCCATCCGTTCAGTCAGAGTGAACAGAACCCACTCGAATCGGTTGATAGACGGAGCCTACCGAGTGGCAGGACAATGATCCAGCCGCACACGAAACCCCGGTGTGCGCTCTCTTGGAAGGTCCCACCGATGCCTGTCGCCGCCGACACCACCACTCCCCGCACCGACGAGGTCGCCGCCCTCGTGCAGCGCTGGCTCGCCGAGAGCGAGACCCACCCCGTCGAGCCCGCCGCCCAGCGCCTCTCCGAGGTCCTGAAAGACCCGAGGGGGCTCGCGTTCACGGTCGGCTTCGTCGACGGCGTGATGCGTCCCGAAGATCTGCGCGTCGCCGGGCGCACGCTCGCCGAGCTGAGCGACATCACCCCGGGTCTGCTGCCCGGCTACCTGCGCGCCGCGATCAAGACGGGCGGCTTCTGGGCGCCCAAGCTGCCCGGTGTCGTCGTGCCGATCTCCCGCCGTGTGCTGCGCGCCATGGTCGGGCACCTGGTGCTCGATGCGACCCCCGCCAAGCTGGGCCCCGCGATCGCGAAGCTCCGCAAGAGCGGCAACCGCCTCAACCTGAACCTCCTCGGCGAAGCGGTGCTGGGCGAGCGTGAAGCAGGACACCGTCTGCGCGGCACCCGTGACTTCCTCGCCCGTGACGACGTCGACTACGTCTCGATCAAGGTCTCGAGCGTCGTCAGCCAGCTCTCGATGTGGTCGTTCGACGAGGCCGTCGCAGACGTCGTCGAGAAGCTCACCCCGCTCTACGAACTGGCGGCTGCGGCCGAGGCCGAGGGCAAGGCGAAGTTCATCAACCTCGACATGGAGGAGTACCGCGACCTCGACCTGACGATCGCGGCCTTCACGAGCATCCTCGACCAGCCGGGGCTCGAGAACCTCGAAGCCGGCATCGTGCTGCAGGCGTATCTGCCGGATGCGCTCGGTGCCATGCAGCACCTGCAGGAGTGGGCCGCCGCCCGCCGCGCCAAGGGCGGAGCGCCGATCAAGGTGCGCGTGGTCAAGGGCGCGAACCTCGCGATGGAAGAGGTCGACGCAGCGATCCACGGCTGGCCGCTCGCCACCTACGGCACCAAGCAGGACTCCGACACCAACTACAAGCGAGTGCTCGACTGGGCCATGACGCCGGAGCGCCTGGACGCCGTGCGCATCGGCATCGCGGGTCACAACCTGTTCGACATCGCCTACACGTGGCTGCTCGCCCAGGCACGGGGAGTGGCGGATCCGACGGGTGCGGACCCGCTGGTCGAGTACGAGATGCTGCTCGGCATGGCGACCGGGCAGGCCGAGGCCGTCCGCAAGGACGTCGGTCGCCTCCTGCTCTACACGCCGGTCGTGAACCCGGCCGAATTCGATGTGGCGATCGCCTACCTGGTGCGTCGTCTCGAGGAGAACGCCAGCTCCGAGAACTTCATGTCGGCGGTGTTCGAACTGGCCTCGAACCCGACCCTGCTGACCCGGGAGCGGGAGCGCTTCGAGCGCTCGCTCGCCGCGCTCGTGACGGATGAGCCCGGGTTCGTCCCCGGTCCGCACCGTGTGCAGGACCGCACCGCAGAGGCAGACGCCGCAACGACCGACGGCTTCCGGAACCAGGCCGACACCGATCCCGCGATCGCCGCCAACCGCGCGTGGGGACGGGCGATCCTCGGTCGCTCGGTCGGATCGACCCTGGGGCTGGACACGATCGCGATCGCCAAGGTCGAGACGGAAGCCGAATTGGACGGCATCTTCACCGCGGCGACCGCCGCGGCCGAGAAGTGGGCCGCCCTCCCCGCTGCCGAGCGCGCCGCCGTGCTGCACCGCGCCGGGGACGAACTCGCGGCTCGTCGCGGGCAACTCCTGGAGATCATGGCCCACGAGGCGGGCAAGACCATCGCCGAAGGCGACCCGGAGGTGAGCGAGGCCATCGACTTCGCGCACTACTACGCTGAGCGTGCGAAGGACCTCGAGACCGTCTCGGGTGCGGAGTTCGTGCCGTCGAAGGTCACCGTGGTCACGCCGCCGTGGAACTTCCCGGTCGCGATCCCCGCCGGCGGGGTGCTCGCAGCGCTGGCCTCGGGCTCGGCCGCCATCATCAAGCCCGCGAAGCTGACGCAGCGCTGCGGTGCCGTGATGGTCGAGGCGCTGTGGGCCGCCGGTGTGCCGCGCGATCTGCTCGCGCTCGTCGACCTGGCCTCCCGTGACCTCGGCACCCGCCTGGTCGCCGGACCCGCGGTGGACCGGGTGATCCTCACGGGGGCGTACGAGACGGCGCAGCTGTTCCGCTCCTTCCGCCCCGACCTGCCGCTCCTCGCCGAGACGAGCGGGAAGAACGCGATCATCGTCACGCCGTCCGCCGACCTCGACCTGGCCGCCGCCGACGTCGCTCGCAGCGCGTTCGGGCACGCGGGGCAGAAGTGCTCCGCGGCATCCCTCGCGATCCTCGTCGGATCGGTCGCCGACTCGAAGCGGTTCGAGCGTCAGCTCGTCGATGCCGTCACGTCGATGCGCGTGGGTCTGCCCGACGACCCCGCCACCCAGATGGGTCCGATCATCGAGCCCGCCGACGGCAAGCTGCTCAGGGCGCTCACGACGTTGGAGAAGGGTGAGCGCTGGCTCGTGGAGCCGCGAAAGCTCGACGACGAGGGCACGCAGTGGACGCCGGGTGTGAAGACCGGGGTGCGCGAGGGGTCGTACTTCCACCTGACCGAGTTCTTCGGCCCGGTGCTGGGCATCATGCACGCCAAGGACCTCGACGAGGCGCTGCGCCTGCAGAACGCGGTCGACTACGGCCTCACGGCCGGCATCCACTCGCTCGACTCCGGTGAGGTCACCACGTGGCTCGACCGCGTCGAGGCGGGCAACCTCTACGTGAACCGCGGCATCACCGGTGCGATCGTGCAGCGTCAGCCGTTCGGCGGGTGGAAGCGCTCGGCCGTGGGGGCGGGGGCGAAGGCCGGCGGACCCAACTATCTCCACGGCCTCGGCGAGTGGGTTCCGGCGGAGCTTCCCGCTGTCTCTCCCGGTGCCGCTGTCGCTCCGGCCGTCGCCGCCCTGCTCGACGCCGCGGGGGCGGATGTCGATGCGACCGCGTCGGACTGGCTGCGGCGCGCCGCCGCATCCGATGAGCGCGCCTGGATCGACGAGTTCGGCGCCGTGTCGGACAAGTCCGGCCTCGGGGTCGAGCGCAACCTCTTCCGCTACCGCCCGGTCGCGGTCGACGTGCGCATCTCCGAGGACGCGGTGCTCGCCGACGGGGTCCGTGTGCTCGCCGCCGCCCTCCGCAGTGGCAGCCCGTTCACGGTGTCGGCTCCGTCGCTGCCCGCCCGCATCGAGAAGATGCTGCGTGCGCAGGGCGTGACCGTGAAGCGCGAGTCGGATGCCGCGTGGACCAAGCGCTACGCCAAGGCGGCGAACACGTGGCAGCGGGTCCGTCTGGTCGGTGGCGACGCCTCGGCGCTGTTCGAGGCGCTCGAGGGCAGTCCGGACGTGGCGGTGTGGTCGCATGCCGTGACCGGTGCCGGCCGCGTCGAGATGCTCCCGTTCCTGCACGAGCAGGCCGTGTCGATCACGAACCACCGCTTCGGCAACCCCACCACCCTCGGCGACGACGTGATCTGATCGCGCGAGACCCCCGCTGAGCACCGAAACCCCCTGCTGCCGACGTCGGCAGCAGGGGGTTTCGACACTCAGACGGGGTGTCGGCGGTGGGTGCGTGTCAGCCGCGCAGGGCCTCCGAGAGCTTGACCCGTGAGCCCATGCGCAGGAGCGAGTTCTCGTAGATCTTCGCGCCGATGACGATCGCCGCCACACAGCTGGCGAGCAGGATCACCAGGCTCAGCAGCGGCTCCCACCACTGCGCCTCACCGACGAACAGGCGCATCGGCATGCCGACCGGAGCGGAGAACGGCACGTACGACATGATCGTCAGCACCAGCGGGTTGTCGTTGAAGACGATGACCAGGATGTACGGGGCCATGATCAGCATCGTGATCGGTGTGGTCGTGGAGCCGATGTCCTCCTGTCGCGAGACCATCGACGCCGCAGCCGCGAACATCGCCGCCAGCAGGATGAACCCGAACAGGAAGAAGACCGCGAACCAGATGATCGGCGACCCGAGCGTGGTGAGCACCTCGCGCTGACCCGTGACGATCAGACCGATGGTCGCCACCGCCGCCAGGGCGAGGATCTGCCCCATCGCCAGCACCGTGTTGCCGATCACCTTCCCGGCGAGCAGCGTCCGCGCCGGGATCGCCGAGAGCAGCACCTCGACTACGCGCGTCTGCTTCTCCTCCACGACGCTCTGTGCGATCGTGCCGCCGAACGTCGCCGCGGCCATCATGAACACGAGTCCGAAGGCGATCGCGATGAAGTAGCGCAGGAGAGGGTTGGTCGTCGCCGGCTCCAGAATGACGACCTCGGGTGAGATCGACAACGCCGAGACGAGCGAGCCGGGAGCGTCCTGCAGCGCGATGATCGTGTAGCCGGAGGGCCCGTCGCCCGGGAGCACCGCGGCATCGACCTCGTCATCGCGGACGAGCTTCTCGGCGGCGGCCTGGTCGGACACCTCGGTGACTTCGACGTTCGGGAGGGCGGACACGGCGGCCGCGGTCTCGGCGGTCGCGGCGACCGGCATCGCGTCGGTGTTCTTGCTCGCGAAGCCACCGAGGATGATGCCGGCGAGGGCGAGCACCAGCAGGATGCCGGTGGAGATCAGGAAGGCCTTGCTGCGCAGCTTCGATCCGATCTCGCGTTCGGCGACGAGCCAGATGCCGTTGGGGCTGCGGACGGGGGTCGGAGCGCTCATCGGATGACCTCCTTGAAGATCTGGGCGAGGGACGGATGCTTGGGGGCGAAGCTCGCGACGTCTCCGCGCTGCACCGCGGACTGGAGCACCCGCTGAGCGGTCTCGGGACCGTCCGCGTCGAACAGCGCGTATCCGCCCTCGAAGTCGACGACCGTCACGCCGGGTTCGGTGCGCAACCAGCCGGCGTCACCTGCCGAGACCAACTCGTAGCGGTCACGGGCGTGCTCGGCGCGCAGTGCGTCGCGGGAACCGGCCGCGCGGATCGTGCCACCGGCGAGGATGACGAGGTCGTCGCACAGGCGTTCGACCACGTCGAGCTGGTGGGACGAGAAGAGGATGGACGCACCCTTCGCCGCGCTGGATTGCAGGACGCCCGCGACCACGTCGACCGCGAGGGGGTCGAGGCCGGAGAACGGCTCGTCGAGGATCAGCACCTCGGGGTCATGCACGAGTGAGGCGGCGATCTGCGCACGCTGCTGGTTGCCCAGCGACAGGGACTCGATCGTGTCGTTCAGCCGTTCGCCGAGGCCCAGCTCGGTGAGCAGAGTCGTCGCTCGCTCGGTGGCATCCTGCTTGCTGAAGCCGTGCAGCCGCGCGAGGTACACGATCTGCTCGAGCACCTTCATCTTGGGGTAGAGACCGCGTTCCTCGGGCATGTAGCCGAAGCGCCGGCGATCCTCCGCGGTGACCGGCGCCCCGTCCAGGGTGACGTCGCCACCGTCCGAAGAGAGCAGGCCGAGGACGATGCGCATGGTGGTGGTCTTGCCGGCGCCGTTGCCGCCGACGAAGCCTGTCAGTCGCCCGGGGGCGACCGTGAAGGACACGTCATCGAGCACGCGCCGAGAGCCGTAGCTCTTGGTGATGCCGGAGAGTTCGAGCATTCCTGTGGTCATGTCTTCACGCTACGGACCGTGGGCATTCCAGGGCATCCCCCCTGCGGCGGAGTCCGTGGGATCACCCGTCCGGGGGAGGAGGGGATCAGGAGCGCCCTGCGTGCAGCACCGTGCGCACCAGGAGCCCGGCGATGAGCGCCCAGAACGCGGCGCTGACGCCGAGCACCGCGATCCCGGAGGCGGCCACCAGGAAGGTCACCACGGCGGGGATGCGCTCGCCGGGATCGTCGATGGCCTGCTGCACCGACGATCCGAAAGCGGCGAAGAGCGCCAGACCGGCCACCGCGGGGATCACCGCCGTGGGCGCGAGCACCACGAGCGCGGCGAACGCGGCGGAGAACACCGCCAGCACGAGGTACGACGCCCCGGTCGAGACGCCGGCGACCCAGCGACGTTTCGGGTCGGGATCGGCATCCGGTGAGGCGGCGAGGGCGGCGCTGATCGCGGCGAGGTTGATCGCGTGCCCACCGGCGGTGGCGCCGAGCGCGGTGCCGACACCCGTCACGAGCATCGCCGGACGCCACGGCACTTCGTATCCGAAGCTGCGCATGATCGCGATCCCCGGGACGTTCTGCGAGGCCATCGTCACGATGAACAGGGGGAGGGCGAGACCGACCAGCGCGCCGACCGTGAACGTCGGGGCGGTGAACTCGAGGCGCGGCAGGAGCAGCGCGGCGTCGAACGTGCCGCCCGCGCCGATCAGTGACACCGCAACCACCACGGTCGCCGCCACGAAGGCGAGCGGTACCGCCCAGCGCGGCGCGAGGCGGGCGAACACCAGCCAGGTGAGCACGACCGGCACCACGCCCCAGGGGTTCGCGACGATGCCCGTGATCGGCGCCAGGCACAGCGGCAGCAGGACACCGGCGAGCATGGCCTGCGCGATCGACGGGGGGATGCGCGCGATCAGGGCGCCGAGCGCGGGCCAGAGAGCCGTGAGCAGGATCAGCGCGGCGGTGACCAGGAACGCGCCGACCGCCGCCGACCAGCCGCCCTCGACAGTGCCGGTCGCGACGAGGAGTGCCGCACCCGGTGTGGACCACGCGACCGTGATCGGCATCCGATACCGCCACGCGAGCACCACGCATGCGAGCCCCATCATGAGGCTGACCGCGAGGAGTCCGCTCGCCGCCTGCGCCGCGTCCGCGCCGACGGCGTCGAGCCCGGTCAGCACGACGGCGAAGGAGCTGGTGAATCCGACGAGTGCCGTCACGACCCCCGCCAGGATCGGACGGGACAGGGGTGCGGCTTCGGGCATGGCTCCGAGGCTAGCGCGCGCGGTGGGCCGCGGTGCTCACGCCAGACCCATGCGATGCGCGAGGACCACCGCCTGCACCCGGTCGCGCGCGCCGAGCTTCTGCAGGATGCGGGAGACATGCGTCTTCACGGTGGCTTCACCGATGAACAGCGCCCTGGCGATCTCGGAGTTGCTGCGGGCGTCGGCGAGCAGCGTCAGCACCTCGGCCTCGCGCTCGGTGAGGGGCTCGGCGAGGGTGAGCTTCGGGATCGCGGCGCTCTCGATCGAGGGGGCCGCGATCGGCTGTGCGGGGGCGGCGGCGAACCGTGCCAGGACGCGGCGTGTGACCTCGGGGGCGAGCATCCCGTCGCCGGCGGCGAGCGCGCGGACGGCGGCGATCAGGTCTTCGGCGCCGGCGTTCTTGAGCAGGAAGCCACTGGCTCCGACATCCAGCGCCTGGTACAGGTAGTCGTCGCGATCGAACGTGGTGACGATCGCGATGGCCGCGGTGATCTCCGGGTCGGCGACGATTCGTCGGGTCGCCTCGATGCCGTCCATGTCGGGCATCTGCACGTCCATCGTGATGACGTCGGGGTGCAGCGCGGATGCCTGAGTGACGGCCTCCGCGCCCGACGATGCTTCGCCCACCACGGTGATGTCGGGCTGGGTGTCGAGGATGGTGCGGAAGCCCGCGCGCAGCAGCGCATGGTCATCGACCAGCAGCACACGGATCGGGCCGTTCATCGGCGCGCTCCCGTCCTCTCCGGGGTCGGAAGCGGCACGCGGGCCCGCACGCGCACCCCGCCGAGCGGCCGGGAGGTCACCTCGAGAGTGCCGCCGGATGCCGCGGCGCGTTCTCGCATTCCCAGCTGACCGAGCCCCGGACGCACGTGGGTGACCGCGCGCCCCGTGTTCACGATCTCGATCTCGACGCCGTCGTCGTCGTAGCGCACACGGACGTCGGCGGTGGCACCGGAGCCCGCATGGCGACGGGCGTTCGTCAGCGACTCCTGTGCGATCCGGTACAGGTTCACGGCGACGAGGGAGGGAACCGGGACGGGGTCGCCGATCACGGCATAGTCGGTCGGCAGCCCCGCCTCGGTCGATGCTTCGGCGAGCTCGGCGATGTCGTCGAGGGTGAGCGTGGAGGCGGTGTCGGTGGCCTCGCCGCCGGGCGTGCGCAGAGTCTCCAGCAGTTGGCGCAGCTCGTGGATCGCGTCGCGCGCCGACCCCTCGATGCCGGAGAGGATGCGTGCGGCCTCGGTGGTGTCGCGATCGAGCACCAGACGCGCCGCCCCCGCCTGCACGCCCATCACCGAGACGTGGTGGGCGACGACGTCGTGCAGCTCGCGGGCGATCCGCACCCGGTCGAGGGCGACGGCCTGTGCCGCCGTGACCTCGCGCTCGCGTTCCAGCTCGACCGTGCGATCTTCGAGCACCGACCGCTGCTCCGCGGCCGCCCACGAGCGCTCGCCGAAGTAGTACGCACCGCCGAAGTAGAGCACGTTCAGCAGGAGCTGGATGAGCATGAACGCGACGTAGGGTGACATGGCCCCGGCGATGACATCGGCGTCGTCCGCCTCCGTGATCGCATCGCGGTACATCGTGATCAGCAGCCACACGAACATGCCGACGATGATCGCCACCCGCACGATCAGTGCACGCCGGCGGTCGTTCATCCAGGCGCCGACCGTGTACAGGGCGATGAACATCGCCATGTTCCCGACATAGATCTCGGGAACCCGCACGGTGACGGCGGCGAAGTAGGCGACGGAGACGACCACCGCGACGGTGCCGGGCCAACGACGACGGAAGGCGAGAGGGATGGCGACGACGACCGCGTACACGAGCGCGGTCCACAGCTCGGCCTGCTCGTCGCCGTACACCTGCGCGATCGAGGACAGGGCTGCGCTGAGGATCGCGCCGACGAAGAGTGCGAGCGCCAGGAAGAGGTCGTTGCGCCGTTCGCGTTCGGTCGGCGTGCGGGTGAACGGTTCGGCGGCCATCCCTCCACCGTAGGGCGGGGCGTCGGCCGCGGCATCCCCCTGGCGGCGGATCGGTGGGTAGGAACGATTGCTTGCCAGCGATTACTTGCTATTGACAAGCAAAGTTGTTTTTTGCAAGCTTGTCGACAGGGCTCACGATCGACGGGTCCACACCGATATCCACACCGACAAGGGAGTCGACATGACCAAGGTCTTCGTGAATCTGCCCACCCGTGACCTCGAACGCGCCAAGGCCTTCTACGTGGCGCTGGGCTGTGAGATCAGCCCTCCGTTCACCGACGAGAACGCCGCGTGCGTCGTGTGGAGCGAGGATATCTACTTCATGATCCTCCGGCGTGAGTACTTCGAGACGTTCACCGACAAGCCCATCGCCGACCCGAACGACGTTCTGCAGGTGTCGGTCGCGTTCAGCCAGGATTCGCGCGAGGAGGTCGACGCGATCCTCGCCAAGGGCCTGGCCGCCGGTGGATCCGAGCCGAAGCCCGCGCAGGACTACGGCTTCATGTATTCGCGCGACCTCGACGACCCGGACGGCAACTCCCTCGGCTTCCTCTACATGACCCCCGACGCCGTCGAGAACGGGCCGGACCACGTGGCCGACACCGCCGCGTCGGCCTGACATGGCGGCGCGCAGCTACGGTCAATACTGCGGTGTGACGACGGCGGTCGAGCTGATCGGGGAGCGGTGGGCATTGCTCATCGTCCGTGATCTGCTCGTCGGACCCCGTCGCTACACCGACCTCAAGCAGGGCCTGCCGCGCATTCCGACCAACATCCTGTCCACCCGGCTGAAGGACCTCCAGGAGGGTGGGGTCGTACGGCGGGTGCCGCTGCTCAATTGCGGGCTCGTGTACGAACTCACCCCGTACGGGCGCTCGTTCGAGCCGATCATGCTCGCCCTCGGACGATGGGGGTTCCAGGCGATGGGGGATCCCGCAGAGGGTGAGGTCGTCACGCCTGACTCGCTCACGATGGCCCTGCGCACGGCGTTCCAGGCGGAATCCGCCGTGGATGCCGAGTACGAGCTGCATGTCGGCGACGTCGCCCTCCGCGCGTCCGTGCACGACCGCGAGCTCCGGGTCGCGCAGATCGCACCTCCGGCGCCGCCGGTCGGCGGACGTCTTCCCGACGGTGCTCCGGACGCGGTGATCGTCGCCGGACCCGGCATCCGTCGCCTCATCGGCGGCGATGTCACCCCGGCAGAGGCCCTCGCGCAGGACATCGTCGCGGTCGTCCGGGGCGACGAATCGCTGCTGGACTCGTTCGCCGACACCTTCCGCATCGCACGACTGACCTAGGGAGCACGACATGAAGAGCCCGTATCCCGATGAACAACAGGCGTCCGGCCGCATCCTGATCGATCTCTTCACCTCCCTCGACGGCGTCGCTCAGGGGCCGGGCGGCACCGATGAGGACCCCTCCGGCGGTTTCCGGTTCAGCGGCTGGCAGGCCGGATACCCCTCGTCCGGTGTCGGGCCCGAGATCGAGAAGGGAATGCGCGGGCTCGACGCGCTGCTGCTCGGCCGGCGCACGTACGACATCTTCGCCGCATACTGGCCGCATCACACCTCGGGCGAGTCCGGCGACATCGGCAGGCTCTTCAACCGCGTGCCCAAGTACGTCGCGACCCGGGATGCGAATCTCACGCTCGACTGGGAGGGCAGCACGCGCGTCGGTGCCGACCTCGCCGCGGAGGTCGCCGCGATGAGGGCGGCCCACCGCGAAGTGCACGTGATCGGCAGCATCGACTTCGTCCACACGCTGCTCACCGAGGGGCTCTTCGACGAGCTGAACCTCTGGGTGTATCCGCTGCTGCTCGGCGCGGGCAAGAAGGTGTTCGACGACGATGCGCTTCCCTCGGTGCTGCGGTTGTTGGAGCCGCCGATCGTCGACGAGGCCGGAGTGACGCTGCTCCGCTACGCGCGGACCGATCGGGTGCCGCAGGTCGGGACGTTCGAGTGAGTCTCAGCCGAGAAGCCGCTCGATCACCCGCGCCACACCATCCTGATCGTTGGAGGAGGTCGTTTCGTCGGCCGCATCCTGCACGAGGGGTTCGGCGTCGGCCATCGCGACGCCGCGCCCTGCCCAGCGGAGCATCTCGACGTCGTTGAGCGCGTCGCCGAAGGCCACCACGTGGGTGCGGTCGATCCCGAGGTGCTCGCAGAGTCGGGCCAAGCCGGTGGCCTTGGTGACGCCCTCGGCCATGACCTCCACGAACGGGGCGCCCGAGAGCGTCGCCTCGAAGCCGGTCAGTCCGAGGGAACGTACCGTGTCGAACAGCGCGTCGGGCGCGAGTTCGGGGTGGCGGATCACGAACTTCAGGCTGGGGGCGGCGAGCACCTGCTCCAACGGCACACCGCCCATCGTGGCGGGGTCGCGCTTGTGGTCGGTGAGTGCAGCGATCGCGGCGTAACCGTCTTCGGCCACGAACGTCTCGCCGGCCTCGCGCACGCTCGCGAACAACAGGCCGGGGATGCTCGCGCGCAGAGCCTCGGCGAGGGCACGGATCGTCTCGGGCGGAAGCTCTTCGGCGAAAAGCATCCGTCCGTCGTCGAGGCGCACGGCGTAGGCGCCGTTGCTGCACAGGGCCCATCCGTCGAAACCCGCATCCGCGGCGATGGCTCGCAGCCCGATCGGCTGGCGGGCCGTCACGGGGACCACGTGGATGCCGCGCTCCCGTGCCGCGTCGAGCGCCGCGCGGGTGCGCGTGCTGACCGACGACGTCGAGTCCAGGAGGGTGCCGTCGAGGTCGGTGGCGATCAGCCGCACGCTCATCGGATCGGCATTCAGGAGAAGATCATCGGCAGGTCGTCGTCGTCCTCAGCGCCACCGGTGCCCAACCGGCGCCCATCGAGGTCGACCACCACCGGTACGTGGTCGCTGGGCTGTTCGCCCTTGCGCTCGTCACGGTGGATGGAGGCTCCGGTGACCGCTTCGGCCAATGTGCGCGAGCCCAGGACGAAGTCGATCCGGACGCCCTCGTTGCGGGGGAACTTCAGCCGCTGGTAGTCCCAGTAGGTGAAGCCCTCGGGGATCAACGGGCGCACCACATCGGTGACCCCGGCATCCTGGAACGCGAAGAACGCGTCGCGCTCCTGCGGGGAGACGTGGGTGGAGCGGCCGATCACGATGTCGGGGTCGCCGTTGTCGTGATCGAACGGGATGATGTTGAAGTCGCCGACCAGGGCGAGCGGGAGGTCGGGGTTCGCCGAGAGCTCGGCCGCCGTCGACTTCTTGAGCTGCTCCAGCCAGTGCAGCTTGTACAGGTAGTGCGGGTCTTCCAGGGACCGGCCGTTGGGCACATACAGGCTCCACACCCTGACTCCGTCGACCATGACGCCGAGCGCGCGCGCCTCGAGAGGAGCATCCGGACCCTCATGGCCCTTGGCGAAGCCCGGCATTCCGTCGAAGGCCGTACGTACGTCGGTGATCGGCAGGCGGCTCGCGATCGCGACCCCGTTCCACTGGTTCAGCCCATGCACCTCGACGTGGTACCCGGCCTCCTCGAACGGCGCGTAGGGAAACTGCTCCGGCTTGCACTTGATCTCCTGCATCGCCAGCACGTCGATGTCTTCGCGGACGGCGAATTCGACGGTGCGGGTGACGCGGGTGCGGATGGAGTTGACGTTCCAGGTGGCCAAGCGCATGCCTCAAGCCTAGGGTGTGCCTCCTACACTGGATGCCGTGACCGCACTCGACGCAGACCGCCAGACACTCCTCGACCTCATCAAGGATGAGGCGGTGTTCCACGGCGACTTCACCCTCTCCAGCGGCAAGCAGGCGACGTACTACGTCGACATGCGCAAGCTCACCCTGGACCACCGTGCCGCTCCCGCGATCGGCCGCATCATGCTCGACCTGATCGGCGACCTCGACGTCGTGGCGGTCGGCGGGCTGACACTCGGCGCCGACCCCATCGCGAACGCGGTGCTGCACGCGTCGGTCGCCACCGACACCCCGCTCGACGCCTTCGTCGTGCGCAAGGAGCCCAAGGACCACGGACGCGGTCGTCAGATCGAGGGCGCAGACGTCAAGGGCAAGCGCGTCGTGGTGCTCGAAGACACCTCGACCACGGGCCAGTCCGCGCTCAAGGCCGTCGAAGCCCTGCGCAAAGAAGGCGCCGAGATCGTCGCGGTCGCCGTGATCGTCGACCGGAAGACCGGCGCACAGGCCGCGATCGAAGCCGAGGGCCTGGAATGGCGCGCGGCTTTCGACCTCGACGACCTCGGGCTCGACCCCCAGTGACGCGCTACGCGCTCGCCGTCGATGTGGGCGGCACGAAGATGGAGGCCGCGCTCGTCGCGGAGGACGGCCGACTGCTCCCGGGGAGTCGCAGTCGCCAGCCGACCGGTCGGGACGCCACGTTCGAGTCTCTGGACGCGGCCGTCGTCGCGATCGTCGAGCACGCGCTCGCCGCGCTTCCGGCCGACGCGGAGCTCGTCGGTGCGGGTATCGGCAGTGCCGGTCCCGTCGACCGCTCCCTCGGCGCGATCATGCCGGTGAACATGCCGCTCGCGCGCGGCTTCGTCCTGGAAGAGGCGGTCCGCGCTGCGGCGTCCACCGTCCTCGGGGGCGACGTGCGCACCGTGCTCGGCCACGACGGCGGTGCTCTCGCGCTCGCGGAATCGTGGCTCGGCGCCACGCAGGGCGCCGGCGCCTCGCTGTCGATCGTGGTCTCGACCGGTGTCGGCGGCGGCTTCGTCGCGAACGGCGCCTACATTCCCGGAGCCACCGGCAATGCCGGTCACCTCGGTCAGGTGCGTCGCGAGGGCGGCCTGACGCTCGAGGAGATCGCCTCGGGTCCCGCGAGCGCCGCGTGGGCCCAGCAACAGGGGTGGACCGGCGCCACCGGCGAAGACCTCGCGCGGGACGCGGCGGCCGGCGATCCCCTCGCGCGGGCGGCGATCGAGCGTTCGGCCCGCGAGGTGGGGGAGGCGCTGGCGGATGCCGCGACCCTCGTCGACCTCGACGTGGTCGCCATCGGCGGCGGATTCTCGCGAGTGTCGTCGGACTACATCGACCTCGTGCAGCAGGCACTCACCGCGAGCGCGGCCCACGAGTACTCGCGCCGTACCCGCGTCGTGCGCTCGGGGCTCGGCGACGAAGGGCCGCTCATCGGCGCCGCTGCTCTCGTGCTCCGGTAGGCACCGCACGCCCTGCTCACCGGCGCGCAGTGAGCAGGTGCCGGGGTGGTCCTTCGAGCCGGGCGACGGCGACTTTCAGGTCGGTGACATCGGCCGCGACCGCATCGATCCGGGTGGTCAGAGTCTCGGAAACGGCATCGATGCGATCGGTCAGAGTTCCGGAGACGGCGTCGATGCGGGCGGTCAGAGTTTCGGAGACGGCGTCGATGCGGGTGCTGAGCTTCTCGTCGACGGCGTCGATGCGGGTGCTGAGCTTTTCGTCGACGGCATCGATGCGGGTGCTGAGTTTCTCGTCGACGGCATCGATGCGGTCATCGATGCGGCGGACCATCCAGGCGCCAGCAGCGAAGAGGCTCGCGGTGATCGTGAGCACGACGCCGATCGCGCTGATGATGATCGCCAGGACCTCGGTGGACAACGCGTGCTCTCCTCGCTGCGGATGGGTGTGTCGTCGACGTTACGCCGGACTCGCGGGTGGGTGCTCCGGTATTCCGGCATCCGTGAAGAGGTCGACGATATCGGCAGGTGTGCAGGAGGTGTCAGCGTACGGAAGCCCGACGAGGGGAACGCGCGGCAACCAGCATCAGCACCGGGATGAGCGCGCACAGCCCGGCGGACACGAGGAACGTCGTACTCGATGCCGGATCCCGTCCGATCAGGAGGATCACCGTCGGCACGAACGTCCCCCCGACGGCCCCGCAGGCGACGAGCGCGCCGGTCACCGCAGCGCTGCGCGCGGGGTCGAGACGATCGAGGGCGAGTCCCAGGATGAGGCCGTAGCTGGGTGCGAGGAGGACGACCACGGCGGCCAGCGCGCCGAGCGCCACTTCCGGCGCGGACTCCACCAGTATCCCCGCGGTCGCCATCAGGACCGCCGCGGCGCCCGTCGCGGACACGAGGATCACGATCGGTGAGACGGAGAGCCGGCGCAGTCCCGCCGCGCTGAACCGCCCGACGGCCATGAGCGTCCAGAACGCCGAGGTCCCCAGCGCGGCGAGGCCCGGATCGACCGCGAGGATCCGCTCCGGGATCACCGCCGACCACCCGGAGAGCACGGTCTCGACGCCGACATACAGGGGGAGTGCGACGGCGAAGGGCAGGAGCGTGAGCAGCCCGCGAACGTCCCGATGCGCGGGAGTCTCGGCGGGGGAGGTCGGGGCCGCCGGTCCCGCGAGCATCGCCAGAGCCAGGAGCGGCACGATCGCCAGGATGCCGAGCAGCGGGCGCGTTCCGGACCCCACGGCGACGAGCAGGGGCGTGACCGCGGCGCACACCGCGACCGTGCCGAGCAGAGCGCTGAGCAGCCCCGTCGCGCTGCCGGCGGCCACGGACTTCGCCGCCACGGATCCCGAGGCCTCCACCAGCCCGAATCCGAATCCGGCGACGGCGGCCGCGGCGATGAACATGGCGGGGGCGTCTGCGACGGCCACGGCGATGATCGCCACGGCTTGGAGGGCACTGCCGAGCATCAGCGTGGTGCGCGGTGGACGGCGCATCAAGAGCGGGCCCGAGCTCAGGACTCCGATCAAGAGCCCGCCGAAGAGAGCGGGGACCGCGGCGCTGAGGTCGGTCGCCATCGCGCGTTCGGTGGAGGGCAGGACCGCGGGGACGAAGGCCGCCGTGACCCCGAGGCCCGCGAAGGCGGTGAACAGCCCCGCTCGCGCTCGCCGGGTGCGGGCGGTCACGCCCCCGTCTTCCGCACGCGGTGGACGGCGGCGAAGGTGTCGCGCAGAGCCTCCATCGAGCGGTCGTAGTTCGACTGTGCGACGCCGATGAAGATGCAGTCGACCACCATCAGCTGGGCGATCCGGCTGCCGAGGGCACCCGACCGGAAGCCGGTCTCGCGCGCGGCGGTCGTCAGGACGATGTCCGCCTGGTCGGCCAGTGGAGCGCCGGCATGGTTCGTGATCGCGATCGTCGTCGCCCCGGTCTGGCGGGCGAGCAGCAGGAACTCGATCGTGTCGGTCGTGGTGCCGGTGTGCGACACCGCGATCGCGACGTTGCCGGGGCCGAGCGTCGCCGCCGAGGTCCAGGCGGCATGCGGGTCGGACCAGTCCAGTGCCGTGCGCCCGATCCGGGTGAGCTTGCGTTGCAGGTCGAGTCCGACGATGGAGCTCGCACCCACACCGAAGATGTCGACCCTGGTCGAGGACGTGATGGCGTCGACGGAAGCGCGCAGTGACTCCGTGTCGAGCACCTTGGCGGTGTCCGCGAGCGAGAGGGTCTCGGCCAGCGACACCTTCGCGACGATGTCGGACAGCGTGTCGTTGCGGTCGATGTCGCCGGAGACGGCGGGGAGCGCGGCCGTGTCGAACGTCTCGCGTTCGACGTCGCGCAGCACGTGGTTGCGCAGCTCGCGCACGTGCTCGTAGCCGAGGCGCTTGCAGAACCTCACCACCGAGGTGGTCGAGGTGTCGCAGCGCTGGGCGAGTTCGGCGATGGAGAGTCCGGCGGTCCCCGCCGGATCGGCGAGGAAGAGGTCGGCGATGCGCTGCTCGCTCGGACGCAGCTCGGGACGGATCGCACGCATGCGGACGAGCACGGGGTGTGCGCCGGCATCATCGCGGGCGGCTTCGTGGGGCATAGGGTCTCCGATCGCTGTTCATAACAGTAGAGGAACTTCTGTTACATCAGTAGTGTCTGTCGTGTACTTTTAGTACCAACCCAGACCGACGATGTTCGCGGGCGGCAGGCGACAGAGCCTGACCCGACGCCACGGCGACGCGTCCCAGCCAGGAGGAATCAGCAATGAGCACAGCACGGCGGGCGTCATTCGGCGCTCTCACAGCCACGGGTGTCGCTTTGGCGCTCGTGATCACCGGTTGTTCCGCACCCGCGTCCGACACCCCGTCGACGGGTGAGGCCGGCGGTGACCTCGTCATCGGCGTCACGAGCGATCCCGACACGCTCTTCCCCTGGAAGGCGACGCAGTTCCAGGCCGTCAACGTCCTGCAGAACCTGTACGGCACGCTGACCGAGTTCGATGAGGACCTCAACGTGGTCCCCGGCCTCGCCGAGTCGTGGGACGTCTCGGAAGACGGTCTCACCGTGACCTTCCACCTGCGCGAGGGCGTCACCTACGCGGACGGCAGCACCTTCGGCTCCGAAGACGTCAAGTACTCTCTCGACGCCATCGCCGCCGAGGAGACGGCGGCCGTCGCAGCGAGCTCTCTCGCCTCCGTCACCGCGGTCGAGGCCACCGACGAGAACACCGTCACCCTCACCCTGAGCGCTCCCGACGCCGCGCTTCCCGCGAACCTCGCCGTGATCAACATGGCGATGCTCTCCTCGGACGACACCGAAGAGGGGCTGAACACCACGCCCAACGGCACCGGTCCCTTCATCCTCGACGACCGCAAGGCGAGCCAGTCGATCACGCTGGCGAAGAACGAGGACTACTGGGGCGACGCGGCGCTGCTCGACACGGTCGAGTTCCGGGTGATCCCCGACGAGTCGTCGATCGTGTCGGCGATGCAGGCCGGCAACGTGCAGCTGGCCGTCTTCGACGACCCGCTGGTCGCACAGACCGCCGAGGGTGCGAACGTCGAGGTCGCCACGACCCCGCAGCTGAGCTACCACGCGCTGCAGCTGAACGCCACGCGCGGTGACCTGACCGATGTGAACGTGCGACTCGCGATGCAGTGCGCGATCGACCGCCAGGAGGTGCTCGACACGGCAGCTCTCGGCGAGGGCGAAGTCACCGGTCCCATCACCTCTCCCGCGTACAAGTCCGACCCCGAGGCGCGTCCGTGCCCCGAGCGCGATCTCGACAAGGCCGCCGAGTACCTGAAGAAGGCGGGCAAGGAGGACGGCGTCACCATCAAGACGATCGTCTCCCAGGGTGAGTACGCGACGTCGGTGAACGAGGCCCAGAACCTCAAGGCGCAGCTGGCCGACGCGAACATCACGCTCGACCTCGAGGTGCTCGAGTCCGGCGCGTTCGTCGACCGCTGGATCGCAGCCGACTTCGACGCCGCCGTCGCCCTCAACGGCGGTCGTCCCGACCCCGACGGCATGTACGGCCGCTACTTCACCAGCACCGGAAACCTGAACAAGGTCGCCGGATACTCCTCGCCCGAGCTCGACGCGCTCTTCGCCGAGGGTCGCCAGACGGCCGACCCGGAGAAGCGCAAGGACATCTACGCGCAGGTCTCCGAGAACCTCGAGGACAATGCCGCATGGATCTGGCTGTTCACGAGCTACACCTACACCGCGACCTCCTCGACCGTCGACGGCTTCGTCCCGATGGCGAACGGCTCGCTGCAGTACCTGCGGACCACCTCCATCAAGTAGCGGATCGGAGGGGGTGCGGCCACCC
>NZ_SJYZ01000034.1:0-25224 GCF_004337555.1 Microbacterium sp. PI-1
TCAGCGCGAGGATGTGCTGGCGCGCTCGACGAGCTCCGTCGGGACGACGACGGACACCGCATCTCCCGCAGCACCCTCGATCGCCGCGACGAGCGACGACACGGCCCGGTGCGCGAGAGCCGCGAAGTCCTGGCGGATCGTGGTCAGCGGAGGACGGTAGTTCGCCGCCTCCGGCACATCGTCGAACCCGATGACCCCGACGTCGTCCGGCACCCGTCGCCCCGCTTCGGCGAGCGCGCGCAGCAGGCCGAGCGCCATCTGATCGTTGGCACAGAAGACGGCGGACGCCGCCCGCAACTCCCCGCCCGCTGCATACCCCGAGTCCGCACTCCAGTCGCCGCGGACCACCGGGGGCGGGCGGACTCCGGCGGTCGCGAGGGTCTCACGCCATCCGCGCTCACGCTCGATCGCGGCGAAGGAGTCGGCTGGTCCCGCGAGGTGGTGCACCGTGTCGTGGCCGAGAGCGAGCAGTCGGGCCGTGGCCGCGGAGGCGCCACCGGCATGATCGCTGTGCACGGACGCGAACCCCGCTTCGGTCGGGGCGTCCACCACGACCAGGCGCAGTCCGTCGGGCGGCTGTGCACCGGGGACGAGCGCCGAGGCCTCGTTCAGCACGATCGCACCGTCGACCTCCTGCTCGGCGAGTCGATCGAAGGCCTCGGCGACATCGGCGGCAGCGGTCACGAGCGTGAGGGCGTACCCGCGTTCGGCCGCGGCCTCGGCGGTGGCCTGCAGCATCCGTGAGTTGCCGACCGTGGCGAGGGTGGTGACGACGAGTCCGATGGTCTGCGAACGGCCGGTGCGCAACGCCCGAGCGGCGCGGTGGGGTCGATAGCCGAGTTCCGTCATCGCACGCTCGACCCGAGCTCGGGTGTCGGGGTCGACCCGCGGGCTGCCGTTGACGACGCGCGAGACGGTCTGTCCCGAGACCCCGGCGCGGACGGCGACCATGGCCATCGACACGCGCCCCGTGGAGGAGCGTCGCCGATCGACCCTGAGGCCCTCGATTTCGCCGTGCTCGCTCACCCTGTCGCTCCGTCCACCGGTTCACAACTCCGTCATGTTGACGTTATCACGGCCCTGTGCGTACCATGTTTACGTGAACACGCACGATCTTCCTGAGTTGCGCACCGAGGCCCTCGGCGCCGGCGTCGTCAAACGCACCACCACCCTCGCCGACGGCCGCGACCTCTTCTACTACGACGAACCCGGCACGACTCTGGGCGCCGAGCGGGCGGTCGACGCCCGCGTGCTCGACCCGCGCCCCGACACCGCGACCATGCGCCTCGACGTGCTCACCGGCGACTGGATCACGGTGGCCGCGAATCGACAGAACCGCGTGATGATGCCCGGCGCCGACGCCGACCCCCTGGCACCGCAGACCCCCGGGAACCCGTCCGAGGTCCCTTCGCGATACGACGTCGCGGTGTTCGAGAACCGCTCCCCCGCGTTCGGCCCCGCGCTCAGCGAAGCCGTGGGCGGTGCCCCCCAGGCACCCAACGCACCGCGCGGACGGGACGACCTCTCCGCGCTGGGCCTCGGCCGCACCCGTGCCGCCGTCGGACGCTGCGAGGTCGTGTGCTTCAGCCCCGAGCACTCCGGCTCCTTCGGCACGCAGTCCGAGACCCGCGCCCGCACCGTGATCGAGGCCTGGGCGGACCGCACCGCTGCCCTGTCGACACTGCCCGGCATCGAGCAGATCTTCCCCTTCGAGAACCGCGGCGAGGCGATCGGCGTGACCCTGCCGCATCCGCACGGCCAGATCTACGCCTACCCGTACGTGACTCCCCGCACGACCCGCGTCCTGGAGTCGATCGACCGGACGGCCCCCGACCTGTTCCAGCACATCCTCGAATCCGAGCAGGCGTCGGAGCGCGTCGTCCTCCGCGGCGAGCACTGGACCGCCTTCGTGCCGTTCGCCGCCCGCTGGCCGCTCGAGGTGCATCTGATGCCGCACCGCCACGTTCCCGACCTCGCCGAGACGACCGCGGCCGAGCGCGACGAGCTGGCTCCGCTCTACCTGCGCCTGCTGCGCGGCATCGACGCCCTCTACGACTCCCCCACCCCCTACATCGCCGCCTGGCATCAGGCACCGGTGCACGTCGGACGCGACACCGTGCGCCTGCACCTGCAGCTCACGAGTCCGCGCCGCGCCGCCGACAAGCTGAAATTCCTGGCCGGCTCCGAGGCCGCGATGTGGGCCTGGGCCGCCGAAGTCCCGCCGGAAGCGGGGGCCGCTCGCCTCCGCGAGGCCATCGAACGCGCATCGCCGACCACCACCGGAGAAGGAGCATCCGCATGACCACGGCCCGCGACGACGCGCGAGCGCTCTACACCGAGCTCACGGGACGGCGGCCGGACGGCGTCTGGTCCGCGCCCGGCCGCGTGAACCTCATCGGCGAGCACACCGACTACAACGACGGCTTCGTCCTGCCGTTCGCCATCCCGCAGAGAACCTTCGCCGCGGTCGGCCGCCGCGACGACGACCGTGGCCGCGTGCGGGTCAGCTCCCGTTTCGCCTCCGATCCGGTCGAGGTCGGCCTCGACGAACTCGACCGGCTCTTCCCGACCGCGCCCGGCGCGTCTCCGGCCGTTCCCGAATGGGCGGCCTACCCGCTCGGCGTCGCATGGGCGCTGCGCCAGGCCGCGCCCGGCGACGGCCCGTTCCGTGGTGTCGACATCGCGATCGCCTCCGATGTGCCGGTGGGAGCCGGACTCTCCTCTTCCGCCGCGATCGAGGGAGCGACGTCCTCCGCGCTCGACGAGCTGTGGGGCACGGGCCTCGACGGCAGAGCCCTCGCCCGGATCGGACGACGGGCGGAGAACGAAGCCGTCGGCGCACCCACCGGGATCATGGACCAGATGGCGTCCATGCTGGGAGCACCCGACACCGCTCTCTTCCTCGACTGCCGTTCGCTCGAGACCGAACTCGTGCCGCTCGGCATCGCCGAGGCAGGCCTCGCCATCCTCGTGATCGACACCCGCGTGAAGCACGCTCACTCCACCGGTGGCTACCGCGATCGTCGCGCCTCCTGCGAGCGCGGAGCCGCAGCCCTCGGGGTGCCCGCACTGCGCGACGTGTCGATCGCCGACCTGCCCCGCGCCAGCGAACAACTGGACGAGGAGACCTTCCGCCGTGTGCGGCACGTCGTGACGGAGAACCAGCGCGTGGTCGACACGGTGCACACGCTCCGCACGGACGGCGCGCGGGCCATCGGCGACCTGCTCATCGCCTCGCACGCGTCGATGCGTGACGACTTCGAGATCTCGACCCCCGAGCTCGACACCGCGGTCGACACCGCACTCGCGGCGGGGGCACTGGGGGCGCGGATGACCGGCGGCGGCTTCGGCGGTGCGGCGATCGCGTTGATCGAAAAGGATGCCGTCGAGACCGTGTCCGCAGCGGTGAACGCGGCCTTCGTCGCGGCCCGGTTCGCGGCACCGCACCTGTTCACCGTCACCCCTTCTGCGGGACCTCACCGCGACGCCTGACAGAATGATCCATCGGGCCGCGAAGATTCCGCGGCAGGAGAGGAATGCAGTGTCCTGGATCGTCACCGGCGGTGCCGGCTACATCGGTGCCCACGTCGTCCGCGCCCTCGCGAGCGCGGGGATGACCCCCGTCGTCCTCGACGACCTGTCCAGCGGGGTCGCACCGTTCGTCCCCGAGGGCGTCCCGTTCGTGCGGGGCAGCATCCTCGACCGCGCACTCGTCGAGAAAGCGCTGCGCGACCACGACGCGGAAGGCGTGATCCACGTCGCCGGGTACAAGTACGCGGGCGTGTCGGTGCAGCGCCCCCTGCACACCTATGCCCAGAACGTCGAGGGCACCCGGATCATCCTCGAGGCCATGGAGGCCACGGGCGTCTCGAACATCGTGTTCTCCTCGTCGGCCGCCGTGTTCGGCACTCCTGATGTCGCGCTGGTCGTCGAGGACACGGCGAAGAAGCCGGCCAGTCCGTACGGAGAGTCGAAGCTCATCGGGGAATGGCTGCTGCGCGACCAGGCGATCGCGACGGCCGACTCCGCACACCCGCTGCGCCACACCTCGCTGCGATACTTCAACGTCGTGGGCTCGGCCGACCCCACGGTCTACGACGTGAGCCCGCACAACCTCTTCCCGATCGTGTTCGAAGCACTGCTCGAGGGCAGGACGCCGAAGATCTTCGGCGACGACTACGACACCGAGGACGGCACCAACGTGCGCGACTACGTGCACGTCGGCGACATCGCGGCAGCGCACGTCGCCGCCGCCCAGCGCCTCGCCGACGGACGACCGATCGAGACCGCATACAACCTCGGATCCGGCGACGGACTCAGCGTCACGCAGATCATGGATGCCGTCGCCCGCGTCACCGGCATCGACTTCACCCCCGAGATCGGACCCCGCCGTCCTGGCGACCCCGACCGCATCGTGGCCACCGGGGAGCTCGCCGCGCGCGACCTCGACTGGACCATGCGATACACCGTCGACGAGATGGTGCGCACGGGCTGGGAGGCGCGGAAGGCGGCGTCCCTCTAGGGCTCAGAGGTCGCGGGTGCGGATCGGGTAGAGCCAGAAGCACAGCCACGCGAGGGCGGTGAACCCGAGCGGGATGACCGCGAGCATCAGACGGATACCCCCGTCGACGCTTTCGGGCTGGGCATCGCCGAGCGTGGCGTCGAACCCCGACGCCGTCAGCACCACCGCGGCCACGACCGCCTGCAGTACGACCGAACCGCGCACCACGAAACCGTTCACTCCGAAATAGGCGCCCTCCCGTCGGTGCCCGGTGCGCACGGCATCGTCATCGATGATCTGCGCGAGCATCACCTCGAGCAGCTGCAGCAGTCCGCCGACGCCGACCCCCACGGCGACTCCGACCAGCGACGCCCCGAGCACGGTCGACGGCGCGAGGTAGCCGAGCACGGCGACGCCGAACACCGCGACGCTCCACAGCACGGCGGTGCGCGGTGACGTGCGACGGACGACCGCGCTCCACAGCACGATCGAGGGGATCGCCGTGACGAAGATCGCTCCGAGGAGCAGGCTCCCCTCCCCTTCCTCGGCGTGCAGCGAGTACCGCACGTAGAAGGGGACCGCGGCCAGGATGACCGCGATCGAGGTCTGGACGAACAGCGAGCCCAGCACGTAGGGGACGAACGCCCGGTTGCGGAAGGTGTAGGTCAGCTGATCTTTCCACCGCATGGCTTCCGACGCCGCCTCGGGCACCCGGCGCTCGATCATCCCGCCGAAGAACGACCACGCGAGCAGCACCAGGCAGACCGCGCCGAGCACGAGCGCCATACCCGGCCATCCGAGAGCCCCGTACAGGGCGGGGGCACCAGCCGTGCCGAGGACCATGCCGAGGATCGCGAAGATCTGCCGGGGGACGTTGCCGCGGGCGCGCTCCTCCGTGGTGCGGAAGATCTCGGGGAACAGTGCCGAGATGTTCAGCACCACGACGACGAAGGCGATGTCGTACACGGCCACGACGACGAGGAACCAGACGATGAGACTGGCGACGGGAAGTTCGGGCGGCATCCACACCAGCGTGAACGCGACGACGAGCGGCACGATGCCCAGCCCGATCCACGGGATGCGACGGCCCCAGGGGGTGCGCAGCCGGTCGGAGATCGCCCCCACGACGGGGTTCAACACAGCGTTCAGGATGCCGTGGGCGATCATCGCCACGGCCACCCACCCTGCCGGCACCGCGAGGTGCGAGACGTAGAAGTAGACGACGAACGCGGAGAAGGTCTGCGCCAGGAGCTGCGTCGGGAAGCCGGAGGCTCCGAACGCGATCGCCTGCCGTCGGGTCGGAGCCGCCTCGAGACGGCGGTCGCGCAGGCGCTCGCCCACCGAGGTCATCGGACGCCTGCCCGCTGCACGTCACGCAGGGCGCGCCAGCCGACGCGCACGAGCGCCTCATCCTCGATCGCCTGCAGCACCGCGGGGTCGCGGAGCAGTCTCAGCTCATAGCCGCGCTTCGTCGCGCTGAAGTCGACCGCTGACCGCAGCTCCTCGTCGTCGACCATCGGATGCAGGTAGATCTCGGTCACGCCGGCCGGAACGGCGCGCAACAGGGCGATGAAGCCGTCCCGCACCTGCTCGTAGGTCTCCTCCTCCGGCGTGCCCTCCCCGAGGAGCGGGAAGGGATGCGACCACAACCTGTCGATGATCACGACGCCGGATGCATCGGCCGCGGCAGCTGCGGCATCGAGCGTCGCCTGCAGGGCCGCGTCCTCGCCCACGCCGTCCATGCTGCGCGGCAACCGGAACGGAAGCCCGTGACGCGCGGCGAGCTCGAACACCGGACGGAGGAAGTCGCGTCCGGTCACGAGTCCGTAGACGGAGCCCATGTGATTGTCGAGGTGCGTCACATCGACGCCGGCATCGAGCGCGGCCTGCAGCTGGGCGGCGAGCTCGACTGCCACGTCCTCCTCCGACGCCGCCTGCTCGACGGACGCGACGTCCATCGGGAAGAAGCCCGCCGCGTCGACCAGGCTCGTGTCCGTGCCGGTGAGCGGCCGCCACCGGTAGCGAGACCATTCGCTCGTGAGCACGAGATGTACACCGATGTCGAGGTCAGGGCGGGAGGCGGCGAAGGCGAGCGCCTCCGGGGACCACGAGCATGGCACCATCACGGTCGCCGAGTCGATCCGGCCGGCGTCCAGGAGGTCGACGATGGCGGTGTTCGCCGCATGGCACATGCCGAAGTCATCCGCATTCAGGATGATCGCCCGTGCGCCGGGGGCGAGGCCGAGACGGTCGGCGAGGTCGGAGGGAAGGGTCATCGGTGATCCTGTCGGAAAGGGACGGTGGGGACGGGCGGCGATCCTCAGCGTCCGGGCTTCGCGGCCTGCGTGAGGATGCGGGTGAACAGGGTGCCGCGGAGCGCGGACGCCGCCTCGCCGACGGCCCCGACGAGCGGCGCCTCGGGTCCGAACGAGGAGACGAGGAATCGCAGTGGGAGCTGCGCAGCGTATTCCTCGGCGATGCGCTCGATCGCCGCCACGAGCGCGGGGTGTGCTGCCCGGCCGCTCAGGATGAACGCTTCGGGGTCGAGCACCAGGCCCACGCTGCCGGCCACGAGCACGATGCGTCGTCCGATCTCCTCCACGACCCGGGCCGAGGCCGCGTCCCCGCGCGCAGCGGCCTCGAGGTGGTCCGCCAGGGCGGCGTCGGGGTCGCACCCCTCGTTGAGAGCGAGATCGCGGACGACGGCATCGCTCACGATGGGTGCACCGATCGGGAGCGGGGGCTGCGGCAGGTACATGACCTCGCCCGCCACACCGGAGAATCCGCGGTGCAACGCCCCGTCGACCACGATGCCCGCTCCCAGTCCGTCGTCGAGCAGGAGCAGCGCGAAGCTGGCGAGATCGCCACCCGCGCCGGCGGTGAGCTCGGCGAGGGCTGCGAGGTTGACGTCGTTCTCGATCCGGACCGGGCAGTCGAGGGCCGTGGCCAGCGCGGTGCGGAAGGCGCCGCCGTCAGGGCCGAGGTCATCCCGGATGCCGCCATCGGGGGTGACGATGCCGGGGACGCCGACGACAGCCAGGTGGACGGCGTCCTTCGTCGCCTTGACCGCACGACGGCAGCGGTCGACGAGGTCGACGATGTGCGCGACGCGGTCTTCGGTGGACGTGAGCGCTGCGTGCTGCTCGGCGCGCACGGTCCCGCTCGCGTCGACCAGGACGACATGCGCTGCGTGGTGGTCGATGTGCACGGCGGCGGCGAAGCCGAGTCGCGGATGCAGGGCGACCCGTCCGGCTGCGGGTCCGCGGGTCTCTCGGTCCACGCCGGCCGCGGCGACGGCTCCTGCCCCTTCGAGCATCCGCAGCACCTGGGTGACGGCGGTGCGGGAGAGACCGGTCGTCGACATCAACTCCGCGCGGGTCTGCGGACCGCTGCGCGCCAGGGCCTCCAGGATCGCGCGGCCGTTGAGCGTGCGGAGCAGGCCCTGCGGTCCCGCGAGTGGTCTGGACATGCGTTCCGGCGTCTCCCTCGCTCGCGCGTCCTCGACGCGGTGTCCGCAAGCATGCCACATCGCGTCGCACTCGTCGATGGTTGGCCGCTCCTTTCCGCCCTCGATTTGACGCTCTCGGGGTTCGCCGCTTAGATTACAGATCGGTAACGGCGGCATCCGGGGGGATCGCCCGCCACGCACACCTCCCCTCCGGAAGGATCCCGTCACGAATTCCCTGCCGCCCGAGAGCGCTCACGACGCCTCGGAAGCCCCCACAGAAACCTCCGGCACGCCTCGACCGCTTCTGCGGCGCGACCTGCGCCGTTCCGCGAACGCCGCACAGCAGCCGACCCGCACCGCGAGCACGCCGCACACGGACACCCCTCGCCCGTCATCGCCCCCGGCATCGCCGGCCGAGTCCCGCCGGCGCGCCGCCCGCGAGCAGCCCCCGACGCCATCCCCGGAACCGACGCAGCCCCCGACGCCATCCCCGGAACCGACTGAGCAGCCCCCGAGCGCGACGCGGAACCGTCGGCGGAAGGCCTCGGCCCCGCGGATCCGTCCCCGCCGAGCGACGCGCCCGTGGGCGAAGGCCAAGGCGGTGGGAGCCACACTCGCGGTCGGCGCGATGATCACCGGGGCAGCACTGCCCGCGTTCAACCCGCAGATCACTTCGGTCGCCGCCGCCTCCGCCGAAGTCACGACCGCCGCGAGCGACTTCGCGCAGTCGTACACCTCGACGGACGAGATCCGCGCGGAGATCGCGCCTCGAGGGAACTTCGCCGCGACGACGCCGGAGGAGATCAAGGAAACGCGTTCGCGTGCCGTCGCCGCCGCGATCGCCGCCGGCATGCCTCTCGGAAGTGCCATGGAGATCCCCGTCGCCGACCGCGTCGTGATGCCGATGGCCGACGGGACCTACACGTTCACCGACGGCTTCGGCGCCTCCCGCCCCGGCCGGTCGCACCTCGGCCAGGACTTCGCCGCGGGGGTCGGCACGCCGATCAACGCCGCGATGACGGGCTGCGTCTCCCGCTCCACCGAGAGCTATCAGGGCTACGGAGTGACGATCCAGATCGAGAGCATCGTCGACGGCCAGGCCGTGAGCACCGTCTACTCGCACCTGAACTACGGCACCCGCGCGGTCGAGGTCGGCGACTGCGTCGAGGCCGGTCAGTACATCGGCGACGTCGGATCGACCGGGTACGTGTTCGGCTCCTGCCTGCACTTCGAAGTCCACATCAACACGGTCGCGGTGGATCCCATGCCGTGGCTCGAGAAGAACGTGAGCTGAGGCGCACCCCTGCCGCGAAAAGCCTTTCGCCCCTCCCCTAGGGTGGACGGATGAGTCCGCTGGTGGTCCGGGAAGCGGGCGTCGACGACGCCGACGAGGTGGCCCGCGTGCACGTGCGGTCCTGGCAGGCTGCCTACCGCGGGCTCATCGACCAGTCCGTGCTCGACGGGCTCTCCATCGCCGAACGCGCGACGGGCTGGCGTCGCCTCATCACAGATCCGCTGCCCACGACTCTCGGGCTCCTGGTCGCCGAACGCGACGACCGCATCGTCGGGTGGACGTCGTTCGGCTCCGGCCGCGACCCCGACGGCTTGGCCGACGCCGAGGTGTACGGGATCTACGCGGATCCCGATGCCTGGTCGACGGGCGCGGGACACGCGCTCCTCGACGCCGCCGAACAGCGCATGGCCGACGCCGGACACGCGCGCGCCTACCTGTGGGTGCTCGACGGGAACGTGCGTGCCGACACGTTCTACGCGCGCCACGGCTGGATCGAAGACGGCGCCATCAAGATCGAGGAGCGCCCCGAGTTCACCCTCTGTGAGCACCGCCGCGTGAAGCTGCTGGCACCCTGATCGCAGGGCCTCCGGCGCGGGTGGGCGTCAGTCGAGGGCGCTCATCACGTGCTTGATGCGGGTGTAGTCGTCGAAGCCGTACTGGGAGAGGTCCTTGCCGTAGCCCGAGTGCTTGAACCCTCCGTGCGGCATGTCCGACACGAACGGGATGTGGGTGTTGATCCACACGCAGCCGAAGTCGAGGTCGCGCGAGAAGCGCATCGCGCGGGCGTGATCCGTCGTCCACACCGAGGACGCGAGCGCGTACGGCACATCGTTCGCCATCTCCAACGCCTCGCTCTCCTCCGAGAACGACTGCACCGTGAGGACCGGCCCGAAGACCTCCCCCTGGACCACCTCATCGTCCTGCCGCACGCCCGACACGATCGTGGCCTCCCAGAAGTAGCCCTGTTCCCCCTGACGGCGACCACCGGTCTCGATCTTCGCGTGCGCGGGGAGGCGGTCGATGAAGCCCTGCACCTGCGCGAGCTGTGCGGCACTGCTCAACGGGCCGTAGAGGACGCCGTCCTCCCTCGGACCGCCCGTGCGCGCATGGCTGCGCGCGCGCGCGACGAGCGCCTCGATGAGCTCGTCATGCCGTGACTCATGCACCAGCACGCGGGTCGCGGCCGTGCAGTCCTGTCCGGCGTTGAAGAAGGCGCCCGTGATGATGCCCTCCACGGCCTTCTCGAGGGACGCATCCGCGAACACGATCGCGGGCGCCTTCCCGCCGAGTTCGAGGTGCACGCGCTTGACGTCGCTCGCCGCCGACCGCGCGACCGCCATCCCCGCACGCACCGAGCCGGTGATCGCGACCATCTGCGGGGTCGGGTGCTCCACCAGCGCGACACCCGTGTCGCGATCGCCCAGCACGACGTTCAACGTGCCGGCCGGCGTGTGCCGGGCGACGATCTCCGCCAGCAGCAACGTCGTCAGCGGAGTGGACTCAGCGGGCTTCAGCACGACGGTGTTGCCGGCGGCGAGCGCAGGGGCGATCTTCCACACGGCCATGTTCAGCGGGTAGTTCCAGGGCGTCACCTGCCCGATCACACCGACGGGCTCGCGGCGGACGAACGACGTGTGGCCGGCGAGGTACTCCGCTGCGGCTCGTCCTTCGAGACTCCGAGCGGCCCCTGCGAAGAAGCGCAGCTGATCGACCGACTGCATGATCTCGTCGGCCACGAGGCTCGCCCGCGGCTTGCCGGTGTCCTGCGATTCGAGGTCGGCGAACTCCTCCGCGCGGGCTTCCATCTCGTCGGCGATGCGGAACAGCGCGAGCTGTCGGTCGGCGGGCGTCGTGTCGCGCCAGAGCGGGAAGGCCGCGGACGCGGCGGCGTAGGCGGCGTCGACGTCGGCCGCGGCCGAGACGGGCGACTCCCCGTAGATCTCCTCGGTGGCAGGATCGATGAGCGGCATCCGCCCCGAGCCGTTCGCGGGCACGAAGTGTCCGCCGATGAAGTTCTGCAAGGGAGCGGAGGTCTTCACAAGAGTGCTGGGCATGGCGTCATGCTAGCGCGTCGGGTGCGGAATCTGAAGATGTGGACCGATATTTCAACTGAATCAGTTGCAGATCAGCGTCATAGCTGACAATATCGACACATGAGCTCGAAGCCTGCCCAGCCCGCGCTGGATGACATCTCCAAGCGCATCGTCGAACTGCTGCAGGAGGACGGCCGCCGTCCCTACGCGGAGATCGCACGCGAGGTCGGTCTGAGCGAGGCCGCCGCACGGCAGCGCGTGCAGCGGATGACCGAGGCGGGTGTCATCCAGATCGTCGCGGTCACCGATCCGATGCAGCTCGGCTTCCGGCGCATGTCGATGATCGGCATCCGCGTGTCGGGCGACCCCCGCACCATCGCCGAAGAACTCACGACCATCCCGGAATTGGCCTACGTCGTGGTCACGCTCGGGACGTTCGACATCCTCGTCGAAGCCGTGTGTGAGGACGACGAGCACCTGATCGACCTGATCGCGACCCGCATCCGGACCATCCCCGGCATCGCGCACACCGAGAGCCTGCTCTACGCGGGCCTCTACAAGGACCTCTACAACTGGGGAACGCGCTGAGGCGCACCCCCCTCACATCGGAGTGAACATGGGCACCACCGTCTTCGAACGCCGACGTCCGCCGCAGGGAATCGTCGACGACTCCCTGCGCGAGACGGCTCTCCGCGTGTTCTGGCTCGACGACGTCGATCGGCCGACGCATCCCTCCCTGAACGGGACGGTCCGCGCGGATCTCGCGATCGTCGGCGGTGGGTACGCCGGCCTGTGGACCGCCGTGCGCGCCAAGGAACGCGACCCCGGACGACGCGTCGTCCTGCTGGAGGCGTCGCGGATCGCGTGGGCCGCGTCCGGCCGCAACGGGGGCTTCTGCGAGTCGAGCCTGACGCACGGCCACGAGAACGGTGTGAACCGCTGGCCGGAGGAGATCGACCGGCTCGAAGAGCTGGGGCACGCCAACCTCGACGGCATCGAGGAGACGATCGCGCGCTACGGCATGGACGCCGAGTTCGAGCGCACCGGACAGCTCGCCGTCGCCGTCGAACCGCACCAGGTCGACTGGTTCCGCGAGGAACCCGGATTCCTCGACCGCGAGGCGGTGCAGGCGGAGGTGCACTCGGAGACGTTCCTCGCCGGCGACTGGGACCGCGAAGGATGTGCGATGGTGCACCCCGCGAAGCTCGGCGTCGAGCTGGCACGTGTGGCCGCCGACCTCGGCGTCGAGATCTACGAGCACAGCCTGGTGCGTGCGATCGAGGGCGACGGGTCCGGCCCCATCGCCCTCGTCACCCCGAACGGCCGGGTGGTCGCCGATGCGGTCGCGCTCGGCACGAACGTCTTCCCTTCCCTCCTCAAGCGCAATCGCCTGATGACCGTGCCCGTGTACGACTACGTGCTGATGACCGAGCCGCTCTCCACGGAACAGCTCGCTGCGATCGGCTGGTCGAACCGACAAGGCCTCGCCGACAGCGCGAACCAGTTCCACTACTACCGCCTCACCGCCGACAACCGCATCCTGTTCGGCGGCTACGACGCGATCTACCACTTCGGCGGCAAGGTGCGCCCGGAGTACGAGGACCGCATCGAGAGCCACCGCCGGCTCGCCTCGCACTTCTTCACCACGTTCCCGCAGCTCGCGGGCCTGCGCTTCACGCACCGGTGGGCGGGCGCGATCGACTCGTCCAGTCGGTTCTGCGCGTTCTTCGGCACCGCGCGCAAGGGACGCGTGGCCTATGCCACCGGCTTCACGGGTCTCGGCGTGGGCGCGGCGCGCTTCGCCGCCGACGTGATGCTCGACAAGCTCGCGGGCGAAGAGACCGAGCGCACCGAGCTGCGGATGGTGCGGGAGAAGCCCATTCCGTTCCCGCCCGAGCCCGCCGCCTCGATCGGCGTCAACCTGGTGCGCGCGGCGATGGATCGAGCCGACCACAACGAGGGCAAGCGCAACCTCTTCCTCAAGACGCTCGACGCCCTCGGCATGGGCTTCGACTCATGAGCGGCCTCGCTGCGGGCGGCGGAGTGGATGCCATCGCCCTGGACCTCGCGCATGCTCCCCTACCCGCGGACGAGGTGATCGCCGGGGCTCCGACCACCGCCGTGCACGAGCTCGCGACCCTCGGCGGTGTCGAGGTGGGCATCTGGGAGATGACGCCGGGCACCGCCACGGACACCGAGACCGACGAGGTCTTCGTCGTGCTGTCGGGCCGTGCCACGATCGCGTTCGCCTCGTCCGGGCTGCCCGATCTCGAGGTCGGCCCCGGCTCGGTGGTGCGCCTCGCGGAAGGCATGCGCACCACCTGGACCGTCACCGAGACGCTGCGCAAGGTCTACGTCGCCTGACACCCCGGTGCGTCGGCCGATGTCAGCCGAGCAGCGGTCGCACGGAGGCATAGGCGTCAGCGACGTCGCGCGTGGGGACGTCGTAGACCCGTGCGATGCCCGCGGCCCCCTGATGGCGCGGCCAGCCCGGGTCGCCGGTGGTGACGAAGGCGACGGCGGCCCCGTGCACCTCATCGGCCAGCTCCTGCGGAGGGTTCGGTCCCGCGAGCGGCTCCATGGCCGGACCGTCGAGGCAGTCGAAGAAGAACGGCACGTCGAGGCAGTGCTCGGCGAAGCCGAAGTGTCCGGACGGCCAGGAGAACCGGTACAGCCAGGTCGGCGCGTCACCGCGGTCGGCCACGACCTTGAGCAGCGCCGTGCGGAACATGCGGTCGGTCAGCAGCCGACCGCCCACGCGGGCATTGCCGAGTCCGGTGATGTCGGCGTTGGCGGCCAGGTACGCCCTCCGCGCGCTCTTCGGCAGCCCGAGCCGGTTCAACAGAAGCGACCGCGGCACCCAGCGCAGCTTCTTCTCGGCCCCCGCGAACACCATGGTGAACTCGTCATCGGTCGCGCCGAGCACGAGAGGTTTGTCCGCGCCGACACCCGCGGCGATCGACTCCCGGGTAGGACGCACGAGCAGATCGCCGTCGACGGCAGGGCCGAGCGGGAGGCCGTCCTCCACCACGCTGCCGAGAGCATCGGGGCCGAGCTCGGTGACCTTCTTCTGCAGTTCGAGGACGCGGTCTTCGGAGAGGGAGGAGAACCCGGCCACGGTCGGCTTCACCCCGGCGGACGCGGCAAGCCCCCGACCGAACTCCTCCGCGCGCGCCGGAGCCACATCGGCGAGGGCTCCAGAGATCGCGTAGACCCCGTGGAACAGGTGCTGCGCCTTCTCCATGCCGAGCAGGGTCAGCACGGCCCCACCCCCGGCGGACTGCCCGGCGATCGTGACCCGCGACGGATCCCCGCCGAAGCGGGCGATGTTCTGCTGCACCCACTCCAGGGCGAGCAGCCAGTCGCGCACACCGCGGTTCGACGGCGCATCCTCGATCCACCCGAAGCCGTCGAATCCCAGACGGTACGAGAGCGACACGGTCACCACGCCGTCGCGGTTGAAGTTCCGGCCGTCGTACCAGGGGCTCGCCGGGGAGCCGGCGAAGTAGCCGCCGCCGTGGATCCAGACGAGCACCGGGAGACCGGCCCCCTGCTCGGTGGCCTCCGGGCTCGGGGTGAAGACGTTCACGTTGAGCGTGGAGTCGCCCTCGATGCTCGGCTCGGGGATGAGCGTCACCCCCGGGTCGCCGCGCTGTGCGGTGGCGGCGAACTCGAGCGCGTCCCGCACGCCGTCCCACGGCGCCTTGGGCACCGGAGCCTGGAAGCGCAACGGGCCGGTCGGTGCCTCTGCGAAGGGGATGCCGAGGAAGGCCGCCGTCCGCGGGTTGCCCCGCCCTCCCGTGGTCGGGCGCCAGCGACCACGCACCCGTCCTGCGGTGGTGTCCACCTCGACGAAATCGGCGGCCGTCTCGAACTCGGTATCGGTCATCACAGCATTCTCCCGGTCATTCCTGGTCATCAGCGCACTCCCTTGATCGGTGCGGTCGCGACGGCGGCGAGGATCACGAACACGATCGCGAAGACGAAGAGCATCGCATAGCCCCCGAGGGACGTGATGATGACTCCGCCGATCGCCGGGCTCAGCGCCTGCGGCACGTTGGTCGCGACGTTGAGGATGCCGAGATCCTTGCCCGCCGACACCCCCTCGTTCGGCAGCACTTCGGTCATCAGCGCGGCATCCACCGACATGTACAGACCGAACCCGATGCCGTTGATGACGCTCATCAGGATCATCCCCGTCATGTTCGGCTGCAGCACGGGCATCGCCAGACCCACCACCATCACCGCGGAGGCGACGTAGATGAACACCTTGCGACGACCGACCTTGTCGCTCCACCATCCGGACAGGCCGATCGCGATCAGCGTCGGGACGAAGGCCACGAGGGTCAGGGTGACGACGGCGCCCTGCGCATCCGCGAGCGGCAGCCCGATGTAGTCGGTGAGCATGTAGAGCTGGTAGGCGCTGACGACGAAGTAGCCGAGGATCAGCAGGAAGCGAGCCGTGAACGCCCACGCGAAGTCCGGGTGACGGCGTGGATCGATCCAGAAGCCCCTGAAGAACGCACTCCAGCGGAACGGATCGACCGAAGCGTGCTGCGAGGACCAGTCCCGGTTCACGAACGCGAACAGCAGCGCCACCACGATCACGGCTCCGCCGAACACCGCGTAGCCGACGCCGATCTGCGCGGCGAAGGCACCGGCGAGCATGACGCCGACCGTCATGCCGACCTGCGTGCCGAGTCCGATCATCGCGCTCGCTCCGCCGCGCTTCGAGCGCGGGAAGCGGTCGGCGGTGATCGCGGTGAGGGGCGCCTGGAAGAAGTTCAACGCCACCTGGATGATCACCCAGAACACCGTGATCCAGAGGATGTCCGTCAGGGACCCCATGCCGAACAGGAAGACACCGCCGACGATGGCGCCGAGCACCATCCACGGCACGCGGCGCCCGAAGCGCGAGCGCGTGCGGTCGCTCAAGGCGCCGACGATCGGCTGCGCGAACAGCGTGAACACGAAGGAGATCGTCGTGACGACGGCGAGGTTGCCGACCTTGTTCGCCTCGTCGATCATCAGCACCTGGCTGGGCAGGAGGATCGCGATGAGACCGCCATAGGTGGCGAACAGGGTGAGCGAGGCGATCAGCAGGCTGGGCAGCAGTCGCCGGTTCGCGGGCGGGCTCGCCGCCGGTTCTCCGGCTGCGGGCGGGGCTGAGCGGATCGTGCCGGTCGGGGCGAGTTCGGCGGCCGGGTCGAGAGGGGGAAGGGACATGTCGGCTCCTCGTTGAGCGGTTGCGTATGAATACCAAACAATGTTCGGTATTCATCGGACATGCTGGCAGATCGGCAGCCCCTGCCGCAAGACATTCACGAACGATGTTTGGTTTTCGTGATCCGGACACGACGGATACCCTGGGGCCATGTCGACACGAGGGGCCTACGCCAAGGGCGTGGCGAAGCGCGAGGAGATCCTCGACGCGGCGCTCGCCGTCGTCGCCGAACACGGATACCGGAAGGCTTCCGTCCGCGAGATCGCGGATGCAGCGGGACTCAGCCCCGCCGGACTCCTGCACTACTTCGGCTCCAAGGAAGAGCTGTTCGTCGCGATCCTGCGCGCCCGAGACGACCGGGACCAGCAGCAGTACGCGGCCGAAGACGCCTCCGCAGCTTTCCTCGCGATCATGCGTCACAACGCATCCGTGCCGGGCCTCGTCCAGCTGTATGCCCAGCTGGCCGCGGAGGCCGGAGACCCCTCGCACCCCGCGCATGCCTACTTCCGTGAGCGCACCGACCGCATCGAAGCCTTCACGCGCGCGCAGGTCGCCGCCGACCAGGAAGCCGGCCTCCTCCGAGCCGACCTCGATCCGGCCTGGGTCGTCCGCTCGCTGCATGCCCTGGCCGACGGGCTCCAGACCGCGTGGATGCTCGATCCCTCCCTCGACATGGCCGCCGAGATCGAACAGTTCCTCGTGCTGCTACGCCCGGTGTGATCCCGCGTCGAGGGGTGTCACCTCGGCGTGCGGCATCCGCGCCCTCATGATCCCGATCGCCTCGGGGTTGTCATCGACGAGCACGGCATCGCGACCGAGCGCCGATGCCACCGCGCCGGTCGTCCCGCTGCCCGCGAACAGATCGAGCACCCGATCGCCCGGGCGGCTCGAGGCCGTCACGATCCGCCGGAGGATCCCTTCGGGCTTCTGCGTCGGATAGCCGGTCTTCTCGCGCCCGGTCGTCGGCACGATCGTGTGCCACCACACGTCGGTGGGGAGCTTGCCGCGAGCCGCCTTCTCGGGAGTCACGAGCCCGGGGGCCATGTACGGCTCGCGGTCGACCTCGTCCGAGTTGAAGACGTACGCCCGAGGGTTCTTCACGTAGACCAGGATCGTGTCGTGCTTGGTCGGCCAGCGACTGCGCGACTTCGCGCCGTAGTCGTACGCCCAGATCAGCTCGTTCAGGAAGCAGTCGCGCCCGAACACCGCGTCGAGCATCACCTTCGCGTAGTGCGCCTCCCGGTAGTCGAGGTGCAGGTAGAGGGTGCCGTCGTCGGCGAGCAGTCGCCACGCCTCCTCGAGCCGCGGCATCAGGAAGGCACCGTAGTCGTCGAAGCGGTCGTCGTAGGCACGGAGGATTCCGCGCACCCGCTCGTAGGCATGGCCGTGGAATCCGTGGCGCACCTCGGTCTCGGGCACGGCGGGCCCCGGTTCAGAACTCCTCAGTTCTGCACTGCTCACACCCTCGGCACCGCCGGATTCCGGACCGGGCTCCGCGACCGCCACGGATTCCTGCGGAGTTGTGAACGAGCGTCGCGCGGTCACGACCTGGCGCTCCTGCGTGCGACCGGTGTTGAACGGCGGATCGAGGTACACGAGCGTGAACGACGCCGACGGCAGAGTGGCCGCGACCACGAGGTTGTCGCCCTCGATGATCGTGACCGCACCGGTGATCGGGGTCGGGAGGTCAGGCTCCGGAGCCGTCACGGCACCCGATGCAGCCATGCCTCGGTGGCGAACTTCGAAGCGACGAGGGCCTCGGCGTCGGCGTACTCGTCCGCTGTCACCGATCCGGTCTCCGCGTCGGTCAGCGAGCGGAAGGTGTCCTTGAAGCGCTCGATGATCTCCGCACGCTCGAGCCCGGTCTGCGTGCGCAGCGGATCGACCCGCTTGGCCGCCGACGTGGTGCCCTTGTCGCTGAGCTTCTCGCGCCCGATGCGCAGGACCTCGGTCATCATCTGACCGTCGATGTCGTAGGAGAGGGTGGCGTGGTGCAGCACTCCCCCGTTCGCGAGTCGCTTCTGCGCGGCACCCCCGATCTTGCCGGTCGGGCTCGCGATGTCGTTGAGCGGCTGGTAGACCGCGTCGATGCCCAGCGACCGCAGGGCCTGCAGCACCCAGTCGTCGAGGAACGCGTAGGAGTCGGCGAACGTCATGCCCGCGACGAGGGACGCCGGCACGTAGAGCGAGTAGGTGATGATCTGCCCGGCGGCCATGAGCATCGCCCCGCCACCGGAGATGCGGCGGACGACGTCGAACCCGTGCTTCGCAGCGCCTTCCGGATCGACCTCGTTCCGGTAGGACTGGAACGACCCGATCACGACGGCCGATTCGTCCCATTCCCAGATGCGCAGAGTCGGACGCCGTCGTCCCTCGCCGACGCGTGAGGTGAGAACCTCGTCGAGCGCCAGGTTCATCCGGGGCGACACGGCCGCGTCGTGCACGATCTCCCAGTCGAAGTCACGCCATCCCGGAGCGGTCACGAGCGCGCGGCGCACCGCGGTGCCGACGGCCTCGGGGGTGAATCCGAGCAGTTGCGCACCGTCGGGCAGGGCTCCGCGGACGGCGGCGGCGATGGCCGAGGCATCCGACTCGGCGGGCATCCCGTTGACGGCGGCGTCGATGTCGTCCAGCGCCGAGTCCGGCTCGAGGAAGAAGTCGCCGGCGAGGCGGAAGCGAGCGATCCGGTCATCCTCGATCTCGAGGTCGACGACGACGAGCTTTCCGCCTGGAACCTTGTATTCACCGTGCACGGTTCCAGCTTAAGGCGCGGAACTCCGCCCGCGGGGCCCGTGCGGGATGGATTTCGCGCCTCGCACCGACCCCTCAGGCGCGTTTTCGATCCCGCACCGCCGGGGAAGAAGCCGTCAGCGCGCCGGGATGTGCTTGTCGAGCCAGGAGAGCACGTCGGCTCGCACCTCGTCCTGCTGCAGTTCCGCGAAGATCTCGTGGCGCGCGTCCGGATAGACCAGCGTCGTGACGTCGGTGAGTCCGGACCGGTTGCGGTACTCGTCGGCGAGCTTGTGCACGCTGCGGGGGCCGCCCACCGGGTCGTCGCGCCCGACCAGCAGCAGCATCGGGATGTCGTGGCCGAGGTCTTTCGCGGGCCGGCCGTAGAGCTTCGCCGCCTCGATCGGACCGAAGAGCTTGAGGAGCGGAACGTCGGTGGTCAGCGGATCCTCGTCGAAAGCGGCCCACACGGCCGGGTCACGGCTGAGCCATTCGAGGCCGGTGGCCCCCTCGCCGGCCCACCGCGCGTTCAGGGGCGCTGCGTTGAGCGACCCCGGCATCCGCAGTGCGGACCCCGAGAGGATGACGGCGTCCCAGGCTTCGGGATGGTCGTTGACGAGCATCTGCGCCAGGAACGAGCCCCAGGAATGCCCGAGCAGCACGAGCGGCAGATCGGGGTTCTCCGCACGGATGATGCCCGTCAGCTGCCAGACGGCCTCCTCGGCCGCGCGCAACCCGCCCTTGCCCAGGCGTCCGAGCTTCTCGGGGCCGCCGTGCTGACGGATGCCGGTGCGGCCGTGGCCCCGGTGGTCATCGGCGTACACGTGGAAGCCGGCGGTGGTGAGAGCCCCGATCAGGGCGCCGTATCTCCCGGCGTGCTCTCCGACGCCGTGTAGAAGCTGCACGACTCCGCGGGGCGTCCCGTCCGCAGGATGGACGTCATAGACGATGTCGACGCCATAGGCATCGGTGAACTCGCGGGTATCCATCACGGTGCGAGCCTATCGAGAGCACGGAGGAGCGGCTACCGCCCGAGCGCATCCCGGATCGCGAACGCGGTGTCGCGGTCGGTCACCTCGTAGCCGCCGACCCCATCGGAGGCCGATCCCATCCGCACGCCGCCGTCTTCGAGCACGGCCCGCTTGGCGGAGAAGTGGAGCGCGTCGACGCCGGCGCCCGCGAGCACGGGGGCGCTGTCGACGTCGACCCCGCTGCCTGCCATGACCTCGATCTCCCCCTCGGCTGCGGCGACGAGAGCACGCAGGGTGTCGATGCCGTCGATCGCGGCGGACGCGCCGCCCGAGGTGAGCACTCGGCGCAGACCGAGCTCGCGGGCGCTGCGCAGCGTCGCGACCGGGTCCGCGGTCATGTCGATGGCACGGTGCAGCGTGACGGGGGCTCCCCCGGCCGCGTCGCGAAGCCGTGCCATGGCGAACAGGTCGAGGCGTCCCTCGGCGTCGAGCGCGCCGATGACCACCCCGCTCGCGCCGGCACTGATCGCGTGACGGACGTCGCGCTCGGAGACGGCGAGTTCATCCTCGGAGTAGTGGAAGCCGCCGGCGCGCGGCCGGATCAGCACATGCACCTCGGGGCCGGCCTGTCCGGCCGCCTCGACCGACAGCTCGACGGTCGCGGGCGACGGGGTCAGCCCACCGAGGGCGAGGGCCGTCGCGAGCTCGACGCGGTCGGCGCCGACTTCTGCGGCGATGCGCACTCCTGCGGGGTCCTGCACGGCGATTTCGAGAGCGATCGTTCGGGTCACCCCTCCATTGTGCCCGGCCTCGGCCGCACCAGAGCGCCAGAAAATTAGATAGGCTATCTAAGTAATGTCTGCGTCCGATGAATCCCTCCACCTCACCGCCACAGACCTGCGTATGGCCACCTTCCGCCTGGCTCGGCGCCTCCGGTGCGCACGGGCCGCGGACTCGATGAGCGACGCGCAGCTCGCGGTGCTCGCCGACCTGCGCATGAACGGTCGCCGCACGATCTCGACCCTCGCCGAGCGCGAGCGGGTGACGGCACCCTCGATGACCAGCACGATCAACGGCCTCGAGGAACAGGGCTTCGTCGTGCGCACCCCCGACGAAGACGACCGTCGACGCGTGCAGGTCGACATCACCGACGCCGGCATCGAGATCGTCGCCGAGACCATCCGGCGGCGCGACGAGCTGCTGGCCGACATGCTGCGCGAGGTGGACTACACCGAGGACGAACTCACCACGCTGCGCGAAGCGAGCGCGTTGATGCGACGGGTGGTGGAGCGATGAGCGCGATGTTCCGTTCCTTCGCGAACATCAACTACCGGATCTGGTTCGCCGGAGCCCTGGTCTCCAACGTCGGCGGCTGGATGCAGGCGACAGCCCAGGACTGGGTCGTGCTGACCGAGCTGACCGACAACGACGCGACCGCGATGGGCGTCACGATGGCCCTGCAGTTCGGGCCGCCGCTCGTGCTGGTGAGCCTCACCGGCTGGGTGGCCGACCGGTTCGACCGACGACACATCCTGTTCGCCACGCAGTCGGCGCTGCTCGCCCTGGCCGTCGCGGTCGGCGTGCTGCTGCTGAACGGCCTGATGACGCTGCCGATGATGTTCGGCTTCGCCCTCGGGTTCGGCATCGTGAACGCTTTCGACGCTCCCGCCCGACAGGCCTTCGTCTCCGACATGGTCTCGACCGGCGACACCTCCAACGCGGTCGCCCTGAACTCGGCGTCGTTCAACCTGGCGCGGATGATCGGCCCGGCGGTCGGCGGTCTGCTGATCGTCGCGATCGGTTCCGGCTGGGTCTTCATCGTGAACGCCGCGACCTTCCTCGCGATGATCCTCGCCCTGTCGATGCTGCGCACGGGCCTCCTCGCGCCCCGCCTCAAGAGCCGCAGTCGCGGCGGCCTCGCCGACGGCTTCCGATACGTATGGGGCCGCAGCGATCTGCGCGTGGTGTTCGTCACGGTGTTCCTGATCGGCGCGTTCGGCATGAACTTCCCGATCTTCGCCTCGACCATGGCGCTCGAGTTCGGCGCCGGAGCCGACGGCTACGGCGTCCTCAGTTCCGTTCTCGCGATCGGCTCCCTCATCGGCGCGCTGCTGGCGGCGCGCCGCGACAGGGCCAGGGTGCGGGTCGTCATCCTCGCGGCCGGAGGGTTCGGCATCGCCGCGTTCGTCTCCTCCGCGATGCCGACCTACGCGTCCTATGCCGTCACCTTGACGTTCACCGGGTTCATGATCGTGACCCTGCTGACGACCGCGAACGGCTACGTGCAGATCACGACCGAACCGACCCTGCGCGGACGGGTGCTCGCCCTCTACATGGCTGTGATCATGGGATCGACGCCCGTGGGCGCGCCGATCGCCGGGTGGGTCGCCGACGTCTTCGGACCGCGCGCGGCCATCATGCTCGGTGGCACAGCCGGATTCGTCGCGTGCGCGATCGGCGTCATCTGGGTCGCGACCTCGGGGCGCCTGCGTCGCGCCGAGAACCGTCGATTCCTGCTCACCCTCGACGAGACCCGTCCGCTGCGGGTCGTCGAGGTGGACCCGATCGAGTTCAGCGACGAAGCCGCCGTGACCACGCCGATCCGCAGCCCGAAGAACCGCGACGACGATCGCTGACCCTCCGCGCCGGGTTTGTCAACGCCCTCCACGGCTGCCCCGGCCGTACGTATCGTCGTCGCATGGATGAGAACACGGAACGCACCCCCCACTCGACGGACCCGGCAGAGGGCGCACCGGAAACCGCCGTCCCGGACGAGGACTCGGGCCAGGGCGACGGCACCGGCGGAGCGATCCAGGGCGACAGCTCCCGGGGCGAGTCGACCGGTGGCGCCATCCAAGGCGACGCAGGTCAGGGCCATCGCTCGGCGCTCGGCGGTGACGAGAACACCGAGGAGCAGCTCGACGCGGACAACGAGGCCGAGGAGGACTCGCTGAAGACGCTCGACCCGGACTCCCCGCCCGCCTGAGCGTGGCAGGGGCTCAGGCCAGCACGAGCTTGAGCTGCTCCACCGCCCAGTCGAGCTCGGTCGCGCGGATCACGAGCGGCGGCGCGATGCGGATGGTCTGCCCGTGCGTGTCCTTGACGAGCACACCCCGCTCGAGCAGCTTCTCGGCGATCTCGCGTCCGGTACCCTTCGCCGGGTCGATGTCGACGCCTGCCCAGAGCCCCGCGATGCGCACGGCCGTCACACCGTGGCCGATCAGCGGCTGAAGCGCCTGATCCAGGTGAGCGCCGAGCGCACGCGCCCGCTCCTGGAACTCGCCGGTCTGCAGCATCTCGACCACGCGCAGGCCCACGGCCGCGGCGAGCGGATTCCCGCCGAAGGTCGAGCCGTGCTCGCCGGGCCGGATCACGCCGAGCACGTCGGCGTCGCCGACCACGGCCGATACCGGAAGCAGGCCGCCGCCGAGGGCCTTGCCGAGCAGGTACAGGTCGGGGACGACGCCTTCCCGGTCGCACGCGAAGGTTTCCCCTACCCGCCCCAGGCCCGCCTGGATCTCGTCGGCGATGAACAGCACGTTCTTCTCGTCGCAGATCTCACGGATGCGGCGCAGGTAGCCCTCCGGCGGGATCACGACACCCGCCTCGCCCTGGATCGGCTCCACGAGCACGGCCGCCGTCTCGTCGGTGATGGCCGCGGCGATCGCG
The DNA here is from genome assembly GCF_004337555.1 of Microbacterium sp. PI-1. NCBI lineage: Bacteria > Bacillati > Actinomycetota > Actinomycetes > Micrococcales > Microbacteriaceae > Microbacterium > Microbacterium sp. PI-1. The sequence continues at coordinate 23,871 of NZ_SJYZ01000034.1, forward strand.
TCCGCGTCCCCGTAGGGCACGACGTCGAAACCGGGCGTGTACGGACCGAAGTCGTCGCGAGCCGTCTCGTCGTCGCTGAAACTGACGATGGTGGTCGTGCGACCGTGAAAGTTCCCGGCCGCGACGATGATGCGCGCCTTGCCCTCGGCGATGCCCTTGACGCGGTACCCCCAGGCCCGGGCGACCTTGATGCCGGTCTCCACGGCCTCGGCCCCGGTGTTCATCGGCAGCACGAGCTCTTTGCCGGCGAGTTCGGCGAGTGCCGCGGCGAACGGTTCGAGCCGGTCGCTCTGGAAGGCGCGGCTGACGAGCGTCACGCGTCCGAGCTGTTCGGTGAGCGCCGCGACGAGGGCCGGATGCCGGTGGCCGAAGTTCACGGCGGAGTACGCAGCGAGCAGGTCGAGGTAGCGCTTGCCCTCCACATCCGTCACCCAGGCACCCTCGGCGCGGGCGATGTTCACGGGCAGCGGGTGATAGTTGTGCGCGACGTGCGGCTCGGTGCCCGCGGTGGTGGTCTCGTCGAGGGCGGTCACTTCGCACCCCGCAGCTCGAGCGTGCAGCACTTGATCCCGCCACCGCCGAGGAGCAGCTCGGAGAGGTCGATCAGGATCGGGTTGTACCCGCGCTCACGCAGCTGCTTCTCGAAGCCCTTCGCACGCGGCGAGATGACCACGTTGTAGCCGTCGCTCGCCGAGTTGAGGCCGAACACCGAACCGTCCTCATCCGAGACGAGGATCGCGTCGGGGAATCGCTCTTCTAGGATCGCGCGGCTGGCGTCGTCGAAGGCACCGGGAAGGTACGCGATGTTCGCGCGCTCGGGGCCGCCGTTCTCCGCGCCCTGCACCGGATCGAGCACGGCGATGGCGGTGTCGAGGTGGTAGAAGCGCGGGTCGACCAGGGTGAGCGAGACGACCTCGCGGCCGAAGACCTCGCCGACCTCACGGTGGCTGTCTCCCGTCGACCGGAAGCCGGTGCCGGCCAGGATCACGTCGCCGACGAGGAGGAAATCGCCCTCACCCTCGTTGACCTCCTTCGGCATCACAGTGTCGAAGCCCGCGGCACGGAACCAGTCGGCGAAGGCCGGGGACTCGCCCTGACGCTCGACGAAGCGGAACTCGGGCACGTAGGCGCTACCGTCGATGAGGAACCCGCCGTTGGCTGTGTAGACCATGTCGGGGTATCCGGGGAGCGGATCGATGAGCTCGACCTCGTGGCCCAGCTCGATGTACAGATCGTGGAGCTTCTGCCACTGCGCGACCGCGTTGGCGGTGTCGGTCGGCCTGGTCGGCTCCATCCACGGGTTGATCGAGTAGTTGACCGTGAAGTGCTCCGGCTTGCACATCAGGTAGCGGCG